>NZ_DJBB01000048.1:0-44586 GCF_002429865.1 Empedobacter sp. UBA5987 | reverse complement strand
TTTGTTTAAACAACTTCAATATTTTTACTTTTACAATATAAAATCTATAGTTTTTATAGATTATTATTTTGTTTGATAAATTTATTTAGAATAATTTTCTTTAAATAATACTAAAAATAGGTTTGTTATTTAAATTATTCTATTAATTATATTTATTTAGAAAAATAATATAATTTTGAAATCAGAAATGAAACAAAAAAAATGAAAAATTTAGTATTTAATATGTCAATGTATATGTGCCACTCGTTAAAAGAGGAGGAATATATTGTGATGTATTAATTACGAAAATAATAATTCATGAACTCCTCCAAAATTTTGAGGAGTTTTTTTTTGTCAAAAAATAAGTTAGAAAGTTAGAAAGAATGTCAAGTCAAGAAAAAAATTATTTAAATCAGCTAGAAGACGAAGCAATCTACATTTTGAGAGAAACAGCTGCTCAATTTGAGCGTCCAGCATTGTTATTTTCAGGAGGAAAAGATTCGATTGTTTTGATTCATTTAGCTTTAAAAGCCTTTCGTCCAGGGAAATTTCCTTTTCCTTTGGTACATGTAGATACAGGACACAATTTTCCTGAAGCGATAAAATTTAGAGATTATTTGGTCGATAAAATCGGCGAAAAGTTGATTGTTGCCTCTGTAGAAGATGCTATAAAAAAGTATAATCTGAAAGAAACTGCTGGTCGTTTTCCTTCTCGTAATGCCTTACAAACATATGCGTTGTTAGATGTGATCGAAGAAAATGAATTTGATGCATGTATTGGAGGAGCGCGTCGTGATGAAGAAAAAGCACGTGCAAAAGAACGTATTTTCTCGGTTCGTGATGATTTTGGTCAATGGGATCCGAAACTTCAACGCCCAGAATTGTGGAATATTTTGAATGGAAGAATTGAAAAAGGACATAATGTACGGGTTTTTCCGATTAGCAATTGGACAGAGTTAGATGTTTGGAATTACATCAAACAAAATAAAATCGAATTGCCAAATCTATACTTTACTCATGAGCGCGAATGTATTGTTTACAATGATAAATTAATTGCGACTTCAGATTTTATTCAGCCAAATGAAGACGATGAGGTTGTGGTAGAAAAAGTACGTTACAGAACGGTTGGTGATATGACGTGTACAGCGGCTGTACCTTCGGATTCTTCTACGATTGACGATATTATTACAGATATTATCAATACAAGAATTAGCGAAAGAGGACAAACTCGTTTGGATGATCAATTGTCAGAATCAGCGATGGAAGACCGTAAAAAACAAGGTTATTTCTAAGTCAAAATTTTTTTAAACAAAACTCTATAATATCTATAGAAATTAAGTAAAATGAATACATTAAAATTTATAACAGCAGGAAACGTAGACGATGGTAAAAGTACTTTAATAGGGCGTTTACTTTACGATTCGAATAGTATTCACACCGATCAATTGGGTGTTTTAGAAAAACGTAAATCAAATGAAGACGACGTAATTGATTTGTCTTTGATTACAGATGGTTTACGTGCCGAGCGCGAACAAGGAATTACAATAGACGTTGCATATAAATATTTTTCGACTGCAAAACGAAAATTTATTATTGCAGATGCGCCTGGACATGAGCAGTATACACGAAATATGATTACAGGTGCTTCAAATTCAGAGTTGATTATTATTCTGGTTGATGCACGAAAAGGAATTACTTCTCAAACAAAACGTCATGCAAGTATTGGTTCTTTAATGGGAATTAAAAAAGCAATTATAGCGATTAACAAAATTGATTTGGTTGATTATTCACAAGATATTTTCGAAAAGATAAAAAATGATTTTCAACAAATTCAAGATCAATTGAATTATGATGAAGTAACTTTTATTCCAGTTTCTGCTTTGGTTGGCGATAATATTGTCGAAAAATCTGCGAAAACGCCTTGGTACAATGGTGAAACATTATTGCATCAATTGGAAACAGTTTCAATTGAAACAGATAAAAGTTTAGCAGCTCGTTTTCAGGTTCAATGGGTAATTCGTCCAAAAGATGAAGAGCATCACGATTATAGAGGTTATGCGGGACAAATTTTGAGTGGAGTCTACAAAGTTGGGGATTATATTAAAGTTTATCCATCAAATATCGAATCAAAAATTGTTAAAATAGAACGTCATTTGGAAGAAGTACAACATGCTGAAGCAGGAGAAAATGTTGTGATTCATCTCGAAAATAATATAGATATCAGTAGAGGAGACACAATTGTAAAAACTTCCGAAGAACCACAAACGACAAATGAACCAAAAGCGTGGATATGTTGGTTAGACAATAATGCATTGCAACAAGGAAAAACGTATGTATTGCAACATCGTTTTCATTCGGTTCGTGCAAAAATCAAAACAATCGATCAACAATGGGATATTAATAATTGGGAATTTATTCCATCTGAAGAAATCAAGTTAAATGATATTGGACAAGTGGTTTTAAAAACAAATCAACCTTTATTTTTCGATTCTTTCAAAGAAAATATTCATACAGGAAATGCCATTTTGATTGACGAAACAACGAAAAATACAGTCGCTGCTTTGATGTTTATTGATTAAAATTCGTCAGTTCGAGTGATTTTTAGAAATGAAATGTATAAAAATTGTATCGAGAACTAAGATGAATTTTATCTTCAAAAACCTTATTCTCGATACAAAATTCTTACATAATTCCACTCGAATTGACGGTTTCATTGATAAAATTATCTAAAATATAAAAGTTTCAAAACATCAACTCAATCTTATCATTCAACTAATTTATTACAAACATGCAAACAACAATAGGAAAAGTAATTTTGGCTGGCGCTGGTCCTGGAGATCCAGAATTGGTGACGCTCAAAACATTAAATTATATCAAAAAAGCAGATGTTATTTTGACAGATCGCTTGGTTTCTCCAGTGTTAATAGACGAATATGCGTCGAAAGATGCGTTGGTTATTTATGTCGGAAAACAATGTTCGAAAGGCATTCATACGCCCCAAAAAGATATCAACGATTTGATGATTGAGTTTGCAATGCAAGGAAAATTAGTGGTTCGATTGAAAGGAGGTGACGCTTCACTTTTTTCTAATATTTTGGACGAATTAGAAACCTTGAAAAAAAATCATGTTCCGTACGAAATAATTCCAGGAATTTCGGCTGCTTTTGGTGCTGCTGCTTACACAGGAATTCCGTTGACAGCACGCAATCATTCGAAAGGAGTTCGCATGTTGACGTTGTGCGATTTGAAATCTATTGAAGATAAACAATGGAAAGATTGGGCAAAAACGTCTGATACATTGGTTTTTTATATGAGTGGACAACGTTTACAAACTTTAGCCGATCAGTTAATTTTGAATGGAATTGATACCGAAAAAGGTTTAGCAGTTATTCAACAAGCGACAACTCCAGATCAGAAAACGCAAGTGTTTACTTTCGAAAATATTGTAGAAAATAATTTACCAACCTTCGATTTTGTACCAACTTTAATTATCGTTGGTCATGTTGTCAATTTGCATCAATCATTCGCTTGGTTCGATGAACAGCCAACTTCCAACTCATATTTTGATAACCATAAAACAACAATTTCTTATGCTAGCTAACGAAAAATTAAACTTAGTAAAAAGTTTAGTCAAAGAATTATCACGTGACGAAATTATTTGGACAAATGGTTATTTGGCTGGATTAGTTGCGAATCAGACACAAGATCAACCGAAAGAACAAAAGGTTTTAACCTCAATCAAACCTACAATAATCTATGGAACTGAAACAGGAAATGCGAAGAAATTAGCCAATCAATTGCTTGGAATTTTTAAGAAGAATAAAATTCAAGCCAAAGCGATTGATGCGTTTCAATATCCACTCGAAAAAATAGAAAAAGAAGAATTTTTAATTCTAATTTTTAGTACGCAAGGAGATGGAGATTTACCTCAAAATGCACAAAAATTTTATGATAATTTGAGCAATTCTGACCTAAAATTAAATCAAACAAAGTTTGCTGTTTTTGGTTTGGGCGATACGTCTTATCCGTTTTTTTGTAAATCAGGAGAAGAAATTGATGAATTATTCGAAAAACTTGGTGCGCAACGCGTTTTTGATTTGGTAAAAGTAGATTTAGATTATCAGGAAATTGCCGAAAATTGGTTTGCTGAAATTTTAAAAACTATTCAATCAGAAAGAAGTTCAACAAATGTTCAACCTCAAAAATTACAAAGTTCTTCTACGCAGAAAAAATCGTACGAAGGAATTGTAAAGCATAAAATTGTTTTGAACGATAGAGGTTCAAACAAAGAAACATATCATATCGAAATTGCAGTTGATGAGCAAGTAGATTACGAACCTGGCGATGCTTTGGGTGTTTATCCAAAAAATAATCAAACCGAAATTTTAACGATTGCAAAATTTTTCAATGAAGAAAATCGCGCAAAAGAACTTGAAGAAAAAAATATTAGAGCACTTTCTAAAAAATCAATCGATCAATTTGCAACAATTTTGAATGTAGAAATTCTTGAAACTAAGAATGATTTAATTGATTTGTTGACAAAATATTTTTCGTCAGTATCTACAATAAAATTTGATGATATTTTAAATCTTTTGCATCCAATTGCACCACGTTTATATTCGATTTCATCATCGAATGAAGCACATGATAAAGAAATTCACTTAACGATAAGTCTGAATACTTTTTCAGTTTCTGATCAACAAATAACTGGATTATGTTCTCAGTTTTTAGCAGATTTTGAGCAAGATAAATCCATAGAATTTTACATTTATAAAAATAAAAACTTCAAACTTCCAGATGAAAATCAATCGGTAATTATGATTGGTCCAGGAACAGGAATTGCACCTTTTCGTAGTTTTTTGACACATCGTGATGCAATTGGTGCAGAAGGTAAAAACTGGTTGTTTTTTGGTGAACAACATTTTGTTTCGGATTTCTATTATCAAACTGAAATTCAGGAATGGCTTTCGACAGGAGTTTTGAGCAAATTAGATACCGCTTTTTCTAGAGATCAAAAACATAAAATTTATGTACAAGATCGAGTGAAAGAACAAGGAAAAGAGCTTTACAATTGGTTAAAAGATGGTGCGTATTTGTATATCTGCGGTCAAAAAGACGGAATGAGTACAGATGTAGAAAGTGCTTTGATCGAATTAATTGCAAAAGAATCAAATCAAGATGAGGTTTCAGCGAAAAATTTTCTGGAACAATTAGAAGAAGAAGGTCGCTACCAAAAAGATGTTTACTAATCAACCAACAACTAAAAATGAGTACAGAAAAACAATCTCCTATAGAAGGAATTAAAATAAAAAGTGACGGACTTCGCGGTACGTTAAAAGAGAGTATAGAGTTAGATAATCACACCGGAAATGTGCGTGCAGATGACGAAGCTTTGGTGAAATTTCACGGAATATATGTGCAAGATGATCGCGATAGACGAGAAGAACGCGCAGAAAAAAAGTTAGACAAATTGTATTCGTTTATGATTCGTTTGCGTATTCCGGGTGGAATTATTGACGCTGATAAATGGTTGGCAATTCACGAAACTTCTGAACAATATGGAACAGGCGTTTTAAAAATTACAACGCGTCAAACCATTCAATTGCACGGAATTTTGAAACATCAATTGCGTCCAACTTTACAATCGTTTGACCAAGCAACGTTAGATTCTATCGCAGCTTGTGGCGATGTAAACCGAAATGTAATTGCGAGTTCTCATCCGTTGCTTTCGCCAATTCATGCTCAAATTCATGCATATGCAGATAAATTATCAAAACATTTGTTGCCTAAAACACAAGCTTATTATGAGATTTTTGTGGATAATGAAAAGATTTACGAACGCGAAACAGAGAAAGATGATTTGTATGAAGACCGCTATTTACCTCGAAAATTTAAAATTGCAATTGCTATTCCGCCAACTAATGATGTAGATGTTTTTGCAAATGATTTGGGACTGATTGCGATTATCGAAAATAATGAATTGAAAGGTTTCAATATCGCTGTTGGTGGAGGTTTGTCAACAACTCACGGAAATCCAAATACATATTCGCGTTTATCAACCGAAATTGGTTTTGTTGATTCTGAAGAAAAAGTGTTGAAAGTTGCTTATGAAGTATTGACAATTCAGCGTGATTTTGGGAATCGTGGCGATCGAAAATTAGCGAGACTAAAGTATACAGTTGATAAATTAACGGTTGATGGTTTCAAGTCTGAATTAGAAAAACGTGTTAGTTTTAAATTAGAGCCTTCTCAGCCTTATCAATTTACGGAGCGTTCTGATATTTATGATTGGCGACAAGTGAATAACAGAATGTGGTATTACACTTTATTTGTGGAGAATGGAGTTGTACAGTCTAATCAGAAAGCATTTTTACATGAATTGGCTTTATTAAATATCAATAATTTTATTTTTATAGCGAATCAAAATTTATTGTTAGGTGAGATTTCAATTGAAAATAAAGCTATAGTTGAACAGCTTTTAGAAAAGTATTCTATTCACAAAGATATTAGTGAACTTAGAAAAAATTCGATGGCATGCGTGGCTTTACAAACTTGTCCATTGGCTTTGGCAGAAGCGCAACGTTATTTGCCAGAATTGGTGAATAAAATAGAGCCTTTGCTAGAAAAACATCAACTTCAAAATGATGATATTTCTATTTGTATGACGGGCTGTCCAAATGGTTGCGGTCGTTCGTATGTTTCGGAAATTGGTTTTGTAGGGACTTCTGCTGGACATTATAATTTGAGGTTGGGTGGAGATCGATATGGTGTTCGTTTGAATAAAATTTATAAAGAAAAAGTCAATGAGACTGAGATTTTGAATGAGCTAGATCAAGTTTTCGAAAGTTATACAAATGAAAAAATAGACAATGAAACATTCGGAGATTTTACCTATCGAAAATATTTTTCGGTTAATTAGTTAAATCCCTTTAAGAACAATGAAAAATAATTTATTCCCGATATTTTTAAAAACAGAACATTTGCGCTTCCTGATTGTTGGCGGAGGAAATGTAGGATTAGAAAAGGTTACGACGCTAATCAAACAAAATCCTTCGATCAATTTGAAAGTTGTAGCAAAGGATTTTAAACAAGAATTGAAAGATATTTTTGCTCAACATTCAACAATTAAACACGAAACTCATGCGTTCGAATCGAGTGATTTGGAGGATGTAGATTTAGTGATTGTTGCAACCGATAACAAAGAAACTTCGCAAGAAGTGAAGCAAAAAGCAAATGAAAAAGGAATTTTGGTTAATGCAGCTGATCAGCCAGATTTGTGCGATTTTTATTTAGGTTCGATTGTGAATAAAGGTCATCTTAAAATTGCAATTTCTACAAATGGACAATCTCCTATAATGGCAAAACGTTTGAGAGAGTATTTTTCTGATGTTATTCCAGATTCAATTGATGAAAACATTGAAAGTTTAAATAAAATCAGAAACAATCACAAAGGAGATTTTAATCAAAAACTAACTGATTTGAATCATTTAACTTCTTCTTTTGAAGGAAAAAAATCGACTAAAAAATACAAACGTTTAGTAACCGAAATTACATTGATATTTTTTGCATTATTCTTAGGATATGCTTTGTCATCAATCGTGAGTTTTTCGGAAGCGAAAGATTTTGTGATTCACATTCCAAATGTTTTTTACATTATGTTGGCGGTTGGTTTTTTCGCTCAAATGGTCGACGGAGCCGTTGGTTTGGGATATGGTGTAACCTGTTCTACAAGCATGATGTTGTTTGGCGTTAATTTACCTTCAATAAGTGGTAGTATTCATACTGCCGAAATGTTTTCGAGCGGAATTAGTGGTTTTTCGCATTATAGATTTGGAAATGTAAACAAAAAATTATTATTGGCATTGGCTATTCCAGGCGTTATTGGAGCAGTTTCGGGATCATTATTATTGGTTTATTTGGGGAATAAATATGAAACCATTACTTACGGAATTTTAGCTTCGTACACGTTAATCATCGGAATTCGATTAATTATTTTAGTATTCAGAAAAAAAATCGAACGCAAAAAAGTAAAACGAGTTGGATTTTTAGGATTTGCCGGAGGTTTTTTAGATGCTTTTGGTGGTGGAGGTTGGGGACCTGTCGTGACATCAACTTTATTAGCAAAAGGAAAAAAATCAAACTTAGTAGTAGGAACAGTTAGTTTAGCCGAGTTTTTTGTGACACTTTCTGCATCGTTGACTTTTTTTGCAGCTTTGGGTGTAAGTCACGGTTTTATCATTGCAGGTTTAATAATTGGAGGAGCTTTAGCAGCGCCAATTGCAGCGAAATTAGCAGGCAAAATACCTCAGAAAGTTGCTATTTTGGCTGTAGCTTTTTTAGTTATCACATTTAGTATTCGTATTCTTTTTAAAATTTTCTAAATTTTATATATCATTTCTAACAATCAAAACACTCTTCATCTCGCATGTTGAGTGTTTTTTTATTGTTCATTATTTAAGACATATTTAGTTAAAAATATATTTTGTGACAGGTTTCAATGTTTTGCCATTTTCAGGATGTAAACCGTAATTTGTATAAAATTCTACTTCACTATTTTTCTTTGTATACCAAACTTTATCGAGTGCGTTTCCAAAATTTAAAGTATCAGGTTTTGTGATTTTCTTCAATTGTAAAACAATTTCGTTATATGGAACAGCATTCATTTGTGGCGAAGTTTTTTCGCATTCTATTTCTTCATAATGATTTTCTTTCCAAACCATACAAGACGAATTTTGATTCATTGAATTAAGAAATAATCCTCCGCTAGCCAAAATCATAGCAATACCACTTCCAGCAATTACTTTATTTCGTTGAAGTTTTATTTTCTGAAAGAAATTATTCTTTTTTGATGGAAGATTAATTATTGATTCTTCTTCAGAAATATTATTATCTATTATTGGTTCTACGGATGCGATTTCTTCTACATTAACTTCTTTTTCTTCATTTTTTTGTCTGCTGATTTTTTTGATTAAAATCTCCAAAACTTTCATAACCGATATAATGAGCAAGAATGTTTAATAAATCAGGACTTATTTCCTTCTTTAAATTATTTTCTTTCACGAAATCATCAAAATATCTTGAAAAAGATTTGCTTGTTATAGGATAATTATAATCATCTGAAATTACTTTTTCTAAATGCACAGACATTCCATTTTTACTTCAACTCCCAAATTCATTTTTTGCTTTCTCAAAAACTTTTTCGAATAGATATTTTTTCGTAGACATTTCATTTTTAATCCTTTTACAAAGTAGACAAATTTTGGACAAAATAAATTACGGTTTACCGTAAAACAAGCTGTCCAATAATTGTCCAAAACTTGTCTATTGTTTGTTTAACAGCGACTTTATGTTCTGTATTTACTTTGCAATAGAAATCAAAACAAAAACAAAAAACTTGATTTCTGAAAACGTAGTCTCGAAAATAGTTGAGGTGATTTGAAGGGAAGCATTTTTCCTGAATTGTTCTCAAGACTACAAAAAACTTCCCACTAAAGAAGCGCTTCTTTTTTCTCGTGTACACTACTCGCAATCTGTTTTGTGAGGAAGAGCACCTATATCAAAAAATTAAAAATTTAAGCTATGTTAGAATTATTATTCGCTTTATTGGGATTCTTTTTACCAAATCAAAATGCAAACACAATTTCACAAGATCAACATCCAGTTGTACAAACTTCATCAGATAGTATAGACGGTGATACAAATGGAGAAAAAGGGGATGTTCCTGTGAAAAAATAAATCATCAACGGATAGAGTAATCTATCCGTTTTTTATTTAGCTTTATTGAGTAAATACAATGATTTGAGAAAAATTTTATTTTTTTATTTTATACTTTTTATTATTTCATGTCAACAGTCTAAAAACAAAGAGATTGAGCAGGATAATTTAGATAATAAAGCTTATGATAAAGCATGGAAGTTTTATGAAAAACAAGAGAATGATAGTGCTTATGTTTATTTTAATAAAGCATATTCAGAATTTATAAAACTGAATAACAAACATCAAGCATCAAAATGTTTGATAAATATGGCTTTTATTTCTAAAGATCAAGGAGATTGGTTTGGAAGCCAAGAATTAATTATTTCTTCGGTAAAATTATTAAACCCTAAAATAAGTGAAGAAAAAGAAACACTTTCTAGTGCATATAATATTTTAGGGCAAACTTCTCATGATTTAGGAAATTTTAATGATGCTATAGATTATTATCAAAAAGCAATTGATTTTTCTAAAGAAAAAGATGTTTATATTATCAATCAAAATAACATTGCAAATAGTTATCGTTACGATAAGCAGTATGATGAAGCGATAAAGATTTACCAAGAATTACTAAAAGATAAGAATACAATTGAAAATCCAAAAGAATATGCGCGAATTACTGATAATTTAGCATATACCAAATGGTTAAAAGACAATAAGTCCAATGTTATAAATGAATTAAATAAAGCGTTAAATATTAGATTAAAGGAAAATGATTTGTGGGGACAAAATGCAAGTTATGCGCATTTAACAGATTATTTTTCAAATTTAGATCATAAAAAAGCCTTGGACTATGCTTATAAAAGAAAACAAATTGCTTTCGAAAATAAGAGTGTGGGCGATAAATTAGAAGTTTATCAACAACTTATTTTATTAGAAAATCCTACAAATGCAAAACAATATTTTGAAGCTTATCAAAAGCTAAACGATAGTATTCAGTTAGAACGTAACAGAGCGAAAAATCAATTTGCGTTGGTGCGTTATGATTCGGAGAAAAATCGTGCAGATTTTTTGAAAGCTGAAGCAGAGAATGAAAAGAAGAAAAATGATATTTTAAAACTTTATATTCTAATCGGTTTATTGATCGTTTTGTTTGTTTTTGGATATTTTTTATACAGAAAAAGAAAGCAAAAATTAGAGCAAGAGAAAGTTTTGTTGCAACAAGAAAAGGTTTTGGAAGTCAAAAAAACAGAATTGAAATATTCTAAAAAAGTACACGATAAAGTGGCGAACGGAATTTATCATGTGATGTCTGATATTGAGAATAAATCAGAATTTAATCGTGATCAAATTTTAGATAAATTGGAAGTTGTTTATGAAATTTCGCGCGATATTTCTTATGACAAAATCGATGAAAATCAACAAGAAAATTTTGCAGAAAAATTAGCACAATTGATAAGTTCTTATGATTCGGAACAAGTCAAAATATATTTGATTGGAAATGAAAAAGAACTTTGGAGAAACGTAAAAGATTATGCTAAAACAGAGGTTTTCTTAGTGATGCAAGAATTGTTGACGAACATGAAAAAACATAGCGAAGCTTCACGAGTTATACTAAATTTTAAAGAAGAAAACCAACAAATTATTATCAATTATTCAGATAATGGAATTGGGATTTCGGACTTAAAACCTAAAAATGGTTTGCAAAATACGGTTTCACGTATTTCTAATCTAAACGGAGATGTTATTTTTGAAACTGAAAATGTGAATGGTCTAAAAATTAAGATCATATTTCCAATTCAATAACCTAAATAAAAAGTATGTTTAAAAAAGTATTAATTGCAGAAGATTTTGAGAGTTTTAATATTTCAATTCAGAAAGTTTTAAAAGATTTACATGTAGAAAATCCTGATTATGCTTTTTATTGTGATGATGCATTCTTGAAAGTGAAAAAAGCATTGCACGACAATCAACCTTATGATTTATTGATTTCTGATTTGTCTTTTGAAGAAGATCACCGCGAGCAAAACTTGAAAGGAGGAAGAGATTTAATTGAAGCTGTAAAAGCAATTCAGCCAAATTTGAAAATGATTGTTTTTTCGGTAGAAAAGAAAGCGGATATGGTGGATAATCTTTTCAAGGAATACCATATAGATGGGTTTGTGGCGAAAGGAAGAGAAGATTCGAAAGAGTTGAAAAAAGCGATACAAACTGTTTTTGCGGGCGGAATGCATTTGGAATTGGACATGAAACGTAGTATCAAACAAAAAAATACGTATGAAATAACTTCGTATGATGTTACGTTAGTTTCTTTGCTTTCGAATGGAATTTTGCTAAAAGATATTTCAAATCACTTAAAACAAAATAATATCAAACCTGCAAGTCTAAGTAGTGTAGAAAAGAGATTGGGCTCATTAAAAGAGTCGCTACAAATTACAAGTAATCATCAATTGGTTGCGTTTTTCAAAGATTTGGGAAGTATTTAACCCAAATCTTTACACCATTTATCTACAAAAATCTGTTGCAATTGCTCAATTTCTTTTTCGTAAATCGTATTTTTTCGTGAACCAAAATAGAGTGTATTTTCCAACGGTTTTTCACCTTGCCAAACCAATTTTATTTTACCAGAATTTAGTGCTTCTTGACATAAAAAGTCGGGAACAATAGAAAAGCCATTTCCATCGCTCAAACAACGAATAATAGAACTGATATTTGGGACAATATAATTTGGTTTGAAATCTGGATGTTCTTTAAAATTTTCTTTCCAAAAATGTTGCTCCGCAGCAGCTAATTTTTGAATCGGTTCTAAAATAAAATTATACAAAATTTTTCCTTTTTCAGTCGGTACCATTTTTCGCGCCGATCGATCAAATAATTTGTAGCCCGTATAGGCTTCTAACGAATTGAGATGTAAGCTAAAACCAGGTTGTGAAATAAATAATTGTTGCGCAGCAGCAGATAAAGTCCCAGTTTCATAAATTGCTTTAAATGTTCTGAACCATTCAAGATTTGATTGCTTAACTTCTAAATTTTAATTTTCATCATAAGGTAAATCGTCAGGATCTACATCAATATAATCGGGGTTTGGTAAGGTCGAAAGTCGATACGCTTTTATTGTTTTCAAATCCAATAAATTTGCTTTTACAACACGATGCATTCCGTCCATCAATTTTCCATAAGGACAAACAATAATTTGCTGTGATTTAGAAAATTATAATTAAAACAAAACCCTCCATTTTTAGGAGGGTTTTAAATTTTATTCTGCAAGAAGTTTTTTTATATCTTCTTTTAAAAATTCTATTTCAGGATGATATTTTCCAGCTAGAGAAGGTTCTTTTCCTTCAGGATCTTTGTAATTCAGTCCCGAATAAAACTGTATTGGAACACCCATTTTATCATATCGACTTCTGATATTTCCTTGTTTATCAACCAATGCAAGTTTTCCGCTGTGATTTAGACCTTCGGCAGTTGTTTCGTCTTTTCCAACATAAATATTGAATTTATCCGAAAGTTGCTCAATTTCTTCTCGATCCGAAGTCAAATAATGCCAATTCGGTGATTTTACACCAATTTGTTTTGCATATTCTAACAATCGTGCAGGTGTATCTCGTTTTGGATCAATTGTAATCGAAATAAAACCAAGGTTTGCTTCATTTATTTCATCTTCTATTGTGCGTAAATTGTTACTCATTACTGGACAAATCGTTGGACAACTTGTAAAGAAAAATTCTACAACGTACACTTTTCCTAACATATCACGATTTGTAATCGTTTGATTATTTTGATTCGTCATCGAAAATTCCGGAACTTTCATTACCATGTAAAGTTCATCTTTAGGCTTATTTTTTAACCAAAAAACAGTTCCTATAACGCCTAAAATAATAACAATAACGGCTATTAATTGTTTATTCATGGATATGTTTTTCAGGATTTTTTAGAAACTCTTCTTTGCACATTGTCGAACAAAAACCATACGTTTTTCCTTGGTAATTAGCTGTGTCACTCAAATGATCTGCAGTTTTCATTCCGCAAATTGGATCAACTTCGTTCACAACCGCAATATCCAATTTAGTTACAGCTTTCATTTCTTCGTGAGAAACATGCTTTACTTCAAAATTCTCTTGTTTTGTTTGCTCTTTATTACAAGAAAATAATGCAAACCCTAATACTATTAAAGAGAATATATTTTTTAAATTTTTCATTTTAAATTGTTTATTTGTTTTTAATTAATTGTTATCTGATTCTATAGTTTAGATTTATTAAAGAAAAATTAAACAATTGGAGGATGAAAAACTAAACGAATAATATAGTTAGAATTAATATCTTGATAATGATCAGTTGATAATTTATTTTTTTGCGTAAAATACTTTTTTGGAGAAATAATTTGTTTTTGAGGAACAATCGCATCTAAAATTTTGACCGAATTTTTGACAAAATGATTTTCTGGCTGATTCTTTTCACTTTTCGAAATTTCTTCTTTCAAATAGCAAAAACCATTACAAAGTAATTCAGGTTTTTCTCGATTTTCACAAAGTTCATTTGCGATTTCTTCATAATTTAAAACATAATCTATCATCGGCATTAAAGGACGAAATGCGATAGAAAATATGAGTGATATGAAAAATAGTATGCGCAAAAAACTAATTTATTGACAAATTTAACCAAATTGATTGAGGTTGAATATGATAAAATTTATGATTTTAAAAGAAAGATTTATCATAATCTTCACTTTTATGTTCTGTAAAATTTTTACCTTAAAAAAGATTTTACAATCTATAAATATTTATGAAAAAAAGTAAGATTTTAGATTTTACAACAACCGAAGAACTAATGCATTTTTTGGTCGAAAATCAAGAAGAAAATCCTCTCTATAAAAATGTGATAAAGAAGTTTGAATATGAAAATGAGTTACTAAAACTGCAATCAGAGTTAGTAAATCTTCAAAATTGGATTTCGACAGAAAAGAAAAAAGTTGCAATCATTTTCGAAGGACGAGATGCTTCAGGAAAAGGAGGTACAATTCGCCGTTTTCGCGAGCATCTTAATCCGCGTTCTATGCGTGTTGTTGCATTGAATAAACCTACAGAAGTCGAACAAAATCAGTGGTATTTTAATCGTTATATCAAAGAGTTACCAAATGCTGGTGAAATTGTTTTTTTTGACAGAAGTTGGTACAACAGAGCAGTTGTAGAGCCAGTTATGGGATTTTGTACCGAGCAACAATATGAGCAATTTATGGTGCAAGTTTCAGAATTTGAACATATGTTGTACGAATCAGGGACATATATTGTCAAATTGTGGTTTTCTGTGACTAAAGAGGAGCAGCAAACACGTTTTGATTCGAGGTTAAATAATCCGCTTAAAAAGTGGAAATATAGTCCAGTCGATGCAAAAGGACAAGAGCTTTGGGATGAATTTTCGCATTATATCAATCAAATGTTTACGCGCACGCACAACTCTTTTTCGCCTTGGATTATTGTCAACGCAAATGATAAAAATACGGCAAGATTAGAATCTATTCGTTATGTGCTTTCTTTGTTTAATTATAAAGGAAAAGAGGATGCCGAAGTAAATTTAATGGTAGATCCAAATGTGATTGAACGTTATTATCGAATGGTAAAAGAATTGAATCATTAATTTTAAATTGTAAGAAAATGGAGCTAAAACCGAAAGATTTAAAATTAATCGAAACCAAAAAAGGTCTTGTTGGACTTTTACAATCTGATCATGGAAAGTTGAATTTTGCGAAAGCCTTGCGTACTGTAAAATATGAAAATAGGATAGAGCAATTACAAGAAGAATTGATAAAATTACAAACTTGGGTAGCCGAAAATAAACGAAAAGTTGTGATTGTTTTTGAAGGTCGAGATGCAGCTGGGAAAGGAGGTGCAATTCGTCGAATTGTAGAACATCTAAATCCTCGTGAACATAGAATTATAGCACTGCCAAAGCCTAATGAAGTAGAACGAGGACAATGGTATTTTCAACGTTATGTTCGTCAGTTACCACGTGCAGGAGAAATTGTTTTTTTTGATAGAAGTTGGTACAATAGAGCTGTTGTAGAGCCTGTAAATGGGTTTTGTACACAAGAGGAATATGAAACTTTTATGAACGAGGTAAATGATGTCGAGAAAATGTGGATTAATTCGGGAATATATTTGATTAAAATTTATTTTTCGATTACAAAAGAACAACAAGCGAAACGTTTTGCAGATATTGTAAATTCACCAACCAAACGATGGAAGTATAGCTCTGTAGATCAAAAAGCGCAAGATTTGTTTGATGTTTATTCAGCTTATAAAGATGTAATGTTTACGAAAACAAATACAGATTTTGCTCCTTGGAAAATCATTGATGCCAACAAAAAGTACAAGGCTAGAGTAGAGGCGATGGAATATATTTTGTCTAAAATACCTTATGATGATAAAAATAAACGTATTTTGAAACATCAAAACTTAGAAGAAGAAAATTAATTATCAAACCTAAAACTATGGCTGAATTTGATTTAAATGATTTAGAAAAAATAAATAATAAGCAAGAAATCATTGATTTTTTGGTTAGACATGATATTATAAAAGAAAAGAAGTTCAAAGAACAACTCGCTTATGAGAAAGAATTAAAAGAACTTCAAGAAAAATTGTTAGAAATACAATCTAAAGTTATTCAAGAGAATAAACGTGTGTTAATTATTTTTGAAGGTCGTGATGCAGCTGGAAAAGGAGGAACAATTTCGAGAATAACAGAATTTCTAAACCCTAAAAAATATCGTGTTGAAGCATTACCAAAGCCGACTGAAATAGAACAAGGACAATGGTATTTTCAGCGATATTTTAAAGAATTACCAAATGCAGGTGAAATTGTATTCTTTGATCGTTCTTGGTATAATCGTGCTGTTGTAGAGCCTGTTTTCGGATTTTGTACGGAAGAACAACATACAAAGTTTATGAAACAAGTAGTAGAAGTAGAAAAGCTTTTGCAAGATGATGGAATTATTTTGGTTAAAATTTTCCTGTCGATTTCGAAAGAAGAACAAGCAGAACGATTACAAGATCGGAAAGATGACGAAATGAAACAATGGAAATTAGGAACATTGGATCAAAAGGCACAAGAGTTATGGGATGTTTATACCAATTACATTGACAAAATGTTTCAGCAAACAGGAACAGAAAGTTCATCTTGGCTAGAAATTGTGACAGATGATAAAAAAATTGCTCGACTTTTAGCGATGAAATCAGTCGTAGCACAATTAACAAATCAATCTTTTGAAAATGATTTAATAAAAATTCATTCATAAAAGAAAGAGAATCATTTGTATAATCAAGATTTTTGATTAATTTTGCACCCACATTGTTCAACCTCTGACGAAAGACGTTTAAGTTGCTCAATTCAAATAAATTGAAATTATAATAATGGAAAATTTAGTAAAATACGTACAAGAGAAATACGTAGCTAAAAAAGAGTTCCCAGCTTTCGCAGCAGGTGATACTATTACAGTTTATCAAGAAATTACAGAGGGTGGAAAAACTCGTGTTCAGTTCTTTAAAGGGGTTGTTATCCAAAGAAGAGGACAAGGAACTACAGAAACTTTCACAATCCGTAAAATGTCTGGAGATGTTGGTGTAGAGCGTATCTTCCCAGTTAACATGCCAGCGTTACAAAAAATTGAAGTAAACAAAAAAGGTAAAGTTCGTAGAGCTCGTATCTTCTACTTCAGAGCATTACGTGGTAAAAAAGCTCGTATCAAAGACGCTGCTTACTAAAAACTGCTTTTTTAGGAAAAATATAAAATCCGTTCGATAATCGAACGGATTTTTTTATACTTAATAATATTTAAAGCCTATTTCTTAATTCCATAATATCCATGACTTCTTTTATAGAAGAAGAATATAAAATTGAGTTTAAAACAAAAGAATAAATTTAGAGTAAAATCAAAAAGTCCAATGAAAAGTGGACTTTTTATTTGAAAATATCTTATTTTAAATAAGTATCAGAATTTCTTGCCGGGCTTTTAACCTCTGGCCATTCTTGCTGTTTTCCGTCTCTACCATTAGGTAAAATACGACGCTCACGACTTACTAAATCTTTTTCTTGATCTGCCATCATCGTTAAAGTAGCACTCAAAATTGCATTCGTTTGTACTTCTTCAAAAACGATTTTATCATACGTATCTTTGTTTGTGTGCCAAGTATACGTACCGTAACCCCAATTTAATGAACTAAGTCCGAAAGCTGGCGCTCCTGCAGCGATAAAAGATGCATGATCCGATCCTCCACCACTTGGCATTCCAGGGAAATCTGTCTTGATTTCTTTCGTAATAAAATTAGGAACAGCTTGTAACCAGCGCGTCATGTATTCATATGATTTTTCAAAACCAGATCCATTGATGTTTACTACACGTCCTGTTCCATTATCTTGGTTAAATACAGCTTGAGTGTTTTTAATAATTTCTGGATGATCTTCTACAAAAGCACGAGAACCATTCAATCCTTGTTCTTCACTTCCCCATAAACAAATCAAAATTGTACGTTTGTTATTTGGGTATAATTTTTTGATTGTACGAATTGTTTCCATCATTGTGATAGTTCCAGTTCCGTTGTCTGTCGCTCCTTGCGCTCCATCCCAAGAATCGAAGTGAGCAGAAAGAATAATGTACTCGTTTGGTTTTTCTTTTCCTTTAATTTCTCCAATAATATTGAATGTTTTCGCAACTCCATTGTGTTTAGATTGTGCATTAACAGTCAATTTTGGAGCAGTTCCATTTTCAGCTAAACGATATAACATTCCGTAATCTTCATTCGAAATATCTAACATTGGGATAGTTTTCGTTTTTGCACCAAAAATTCTATTTGCTCCCATAATTCCTGTCCAATAAGAAATTGCAACCGCTGCAGCTCCATTTTTCTCAAAAACTTCTGGAAGTGTATTGTTGTTGTAACCTGTCACTTTTATAGAATTTGCCCAAGCTTCGGCTTCAGCTTTTCTTGTTTCAGTAACTTTTTTATACAAATCCTCTAAACCAAAATCTTTGTATTGATAATCAGAACGTCCATATGATTGGTTTTGAGACATCAAAACAACTTTTCCTTTTACAGAAGGTAACCACGCATCAAATTCGGCTTTTGTTTTGAAAACTGGCATTGCAATAGCATCTGCATTCACAGCTTTTTTAGTTGATGGTGACCATGCTAATTGCGTAGCTTCGATAGATTTTGCTCTTGGATACGTCATATCAACATGCGTTATTCCGCGCTCCCATGCTTTCCATGTTCCATAATCTTCACGGCGTGCATCAATTCCCCAAGATTTCAACGTTTTAATTGCCCATTCTCCTGCTTGATCCATTTGCGGAGTTCCTACTAAACGAGGTCCGATTCCATCTAATAATTCGTGCGAAATTTTCTTCAGCTGCGAATTATTTTGAATTTCGGTTACAAAACTTTGTACAGTTGGATCTAATTTCTCTTGTGCTTGCGCATGCACTGCAATAGAGGATAATACGATTGTAGAGTAGGTTAATGTGTTAATCAATTTCATAATTAAAGTAATTTCGTGTGATAAATTTTACAAATTAGGTCTAAAATAGAATATTTTGTGAAATAAAAAAAGACATCCGTAGATGTCTTTCATGTATTTGTGTTTTTTTGAAAATATAATATTGTTTTTTAATTATCTTTCATCTTAATGAATCGATTATTTTGCAGCACAAATATTTTATCAGGGTTATACGCATGACTCTTTTTTGATTCTTCATTTAATGGAAAAACCGTAATTGCTAAAACAGGAAAATCATTGAAACTAAATATTTGTAAATTAATATTTTTATACAAATATTCGTCCTGAGAAAAATTCGCATCAAGTAAATTGTAATAATTAATCAGTTCAACATCGCTCATTATACTTTCGGTCAAATTTTCTGGATGATAACCAACAAATAATAAACCTCCTTGATCATGCAGCATTGCATAAATATTTTTTTCAATTTCTTTTGGACAATTCTTTTCTAAAAACTTCACATAATCAAATTTTTGATAATGAAAAAGATGGTCATAAAGACACTCTAAAAAAAAATCGTTGTTCGAGATATTGTTAACAAAAAATTGTCTTGTCTTATTTTTCCAAAGAAAAGGCGTATCAATAATTCTAAATCTTGTTTTATTTACAGATAAATTAGTAAGATCTGGCTTATACAATTGAATAGAATTTCTAATCGAATAACCAAGAGATCTCAGTAATTTATATTCGATTATTAAATGATTAAGTTGTTCAGAATAATTAATTTGTTCAGAGTTTTTTAAAGAATAAATTTCATATTCGTTGTCTTTTTTTAAAGTATCGAAATCTTCATTTAAAACAAAAGACAAACTAATTCCGTAAGGAAAAATAGTTTCATTTGGAGTGATAAAAATAGCTTCTTGATTAATTAGTTTTAAGCATTTGTAATTATTTCCGTTAGGAAAATTGATTTTCAGTATTTATTCGATCAATTGTTTTTGGTTGAATGAAATTGCTTTCAATTTGTAGCAAACCTTCATTTGAAATAATTTCGATGTAATTTTAAGAAAACTAAAAGCATCCAACCTGTTTTTTAATCCATTATCCGAATTAAATTCAGTGATTTGAAATTCTTTTGAGCTTGTGCAAAAACGTGTTTTTACAACATAAGTTATTGTAGATAAAATGTTTTTGTGCATAGTTAAGTTTTAGTCTTTTGTAAATGTAAAAGATTAGTTTTTAATAATTTTAACTAAAAAACACTTTTTTATAAAAATTATTAAGTGTTTTTGTTAAGAACTTTTTCATTCCGCTTTCGATAAAATAGTCACTTTTTTTAACATTGTTTTTGAGGAAATGATAAAATTATAAATTTGATTTAAACAAAAAATCCTCAACTCCGAAGAATTGAGGATTTAATAACCAACTAAAATTAACTATATCTATGAAATTTGTATGCTACGTTTTTCTTTTGGTAAAGCTTCTTCTTTCTTAGGTAGAACTAATTGCAAAATTCCGTTTACATAAGAAGCTTCTATTTTATCTTCGTTTATGGTTTCTGGCAATGTAAATGCTCTTCTGAAGCTTGAAAAATTAAATTCTTTTCTCGAAAATTTTTCTTCTTTTACTTCTTCATTTTGTTTAAATTCTGATGAAATTTTCAAAATATTTTCATCAATTTCAATAGAGAAATCTTCTTTGTTTAAACCTGGTGCAGCTAATAAAATCTCGAAACTATCTTCATTTTCTTTGATATTTACTGCAGGAAATTGATTTTGAGAATTTACAAAAGTTTCAAACTTTGGACGCATTGCATTTTCAAATCCAAATGGGAAATAATTTGCTCTATTTTTTCTTGCTGTGTTCATGTCTTGTATGTTTAAATTTTTGATTTCATTGTTCATGTTTTCACTTTATTCAAATTATGTGCAAATCGATATTGTAAGACAAAATGACTTGTTTTTACTGTTTTTAAATGTCAAAATGGCTGAAAATTTAAATTTTGAACATAAAAAAATCCTGAAAAGTCATTTTCAGGATTTGTACATCTTGGTTAAGATTCTATTTATTTATAAATTTCGTCTAAAACTTTTGCTAAACGTAGACCGCCTTTTAGCATTTGATCTTCGATCGTTTTTTTGTTGTCAAAATGGTAACGGTAACCTAATTTATCGTCCATTTTAACACCTGCGTAAATTCTGTTTGCAATAATATAAGAGCCGTAAATCCAATCAGCAAAAGTTCCTTCTTGCATTGTTTTTTGTTGTTCTTTCGTTGCAATATCCAGTAAATTAGAATATTCTGTGTAAGAATAGTTTTCGTAATCTACCAATTTAGAATCCCAAACTGTGTGGATATTTACTTTATCACGGAACCATTCAACTTTGATACGATTTCCTCCCAAATCATCTGGACGACCAACGTGAAGTGGTTGATGTGCATCACCAAGAATGTGAATCAAGAAATATAAATCGTGTTGTTTTTGCTCGATTGTAAGGTTTTTATTGTTTTTTAATTCATTCATTAAAAACAAACCTTTTTTGTACATGTTTTCATCTGAAGTTTGCTCTAAAGCAGCATCAAATTGTTGACGATTTAAATCTCCAGGTATGTTAACATAGTGATAAGAATCTGCATGTTTCCAAGAATCATCAGACTTGATAAAATCTGGCCAGTTTGCCCAATAAGCTAACTTTTGAGGACCAATAATTTTTGTAATTTCTTTACGAGTTTTCTTGCTAATGTGTTGTTCTGCAATCTGAGAAACCACTCGGTGACCTGTTAATCCCCAAGCTAAAGCACTTTCTGAAGCTAAAAATGCACCTAAAAGCATTGCACTTCCTATAATTTTTTTCATTGTGTGAGCTCGATTTTTGACAAAGGTAAGGAAAGTTAATTATTGATGAATTATGATTAATGCTATTAAAAAAAAGTTTGATTATATATTAAAGGAAATAATTCTAAATCAAAAGGATTAATAGTATTTGTACAAAAAGTAAGTGGTAAATCTTCGTAAGTAATCAAGCACCAACTTAAATCATCGGGAAAAAGAAAGGAATTAGAATCGAAATCTGAGTTTTTCTGAAAATCAAGATATTCTGAAATTAAAACATTACTATTCCTTTGCTTATAATTTTCTTCCCAATAAAATTCCTCGATATTGCTGATATATAAATGTAAGGTTTGAGAATTTATTATTTTATTTAATCCTTTATCTATACAATCAATTGTTTGATTATCTAGAAATTCAATTGCTGGATTATCTTTAAAATTGTCTAAAATATTTATATTTTTTTCAAGTTTAAGTTTTTGAGAAAGTTCATCAAGATTTATTTCTCTGTAAAGATTACTTTTTTGAGGATTAAGAAATAATTCAAATTCTCTTTCAATTTTTATTCTTTGATTAATATCTTCTATGGTCGAGTTATTTAAAGGATATTTTTCGAAAGGAAAATTATTTATAATTCCAATTTTCCAATGAATCATATAATAATGTTTAAATAAATCTGGAATAATATCGGTTAACGATTCTATATTTTCGTTGTTTTTATAATCTTTTATCCAAGAGAATTGATCCATAATTAGCTTTAATTATTCTCTAAATTTAATGAAAATCATCTTTAAAATGTTCATTTTTTATAGATTTTGAAATTTTTTAAAAAAAACTTTAAAAAAATATTAATTTAATAAACCTCGATAAACAGACAGATTGGTATGTTTTTATTTATAATACTAAAAATAATTTAGTACTTTGTTTTGCATAATACTGAAACTTTTATATATATTTGTATAACAAAATAAAACAAGCCGTTCTTATGAATATAGAGAAAACAAAAGTTCAGATGCGAAAAGGTGTACTGGAATATTGTATTCTCAGCATTATCAAAAAAGGAGATGCGTATGCATCTGATATCATAGACGAATTGAAAAAAGCAGAGATGATTGTTGTTGAAGGAACATTATATCCGCTTTTGACAAGACTTAAAAATGATGACCTTTTACAGTATCGCTGGGAAGAATCAACGTCAGGACCACCTCGCAAATATTATGCACTTACAGAGTTAGGTGAAAATTTTTTAAAAGAATTAGCTGAAACTTGGGAACAGTTAATTGAAGCCGTGAATAAAGTAACCACAGAAACGCAGAAAAATGGATAAAACAGTATCAATAAGTATAGGAGGATTTTCTTTCGTGTTAGACGAAATTGCCTATAATAAATTAAAGACCTATTTACAAGATGTAAAAACTTCTTTGAGAGGTACGGAAGGTGTAGAAGATATTATTGAAGATGTAGAAATCCGTATTTCTGAATTATTTCGTGAACGATTAAAATTTAGAGAAGTCGTAAACGAAGATGATATCAATTTTGTAATTGCTACGATGGGACATCCAGATCAATACAAAGTTGAAGAAGATGAAGAGAACGAAAGAACGTCTACAAATTCATCATACAATTATTCGTCAAATAATCAATCGTATGGAGGACAACAAACAAGTGCGAAACGTTTGTACCGCGATCCAGATGATACAATTGTAACAGGATTATCTGCTGGTTTGGCGCATTATATGGGCGTTGATCCTTGGTTTGTACGTTCTATTTGGTTAGTTCTAGGAGTTTTAGGAATTTTCACAGCAGGTGTATCATTTTTCTTAGTGGTGTTCTGTTATTTTATCTTGTTAATTTTTGTTCCAAAAGCAAAAACAACATCAGAAAAGTTACAGATGTACGGACAACCAGCAAACATTGATACATTAAAAAAAAATGTAGAACAAGCTAGTGAAGCTGTTGTAAGTGGAAGCAAAGAATTAAGTAATAAATTAGGCGGAGCCTTTGGGGTTTTTGGTCGAATTTTACTTTGGTTCATCGGATTTATCATTCTAAGTTCAGGAATTGGATTAATCATTGGAGGATTCTTTTTCTTCTTTACAACTTGGACAGAAATGCCAACAGAATTATTCGGTTATCTTGTAGAAGAGGAATGGATGAGTATGGCAGCCAAAATATTTGGAGGAATATTAATGGTAATTCCAGGTGTTTTATTGACAATTTTAGGTGTAAAATGTTTCTGGAGTAAAGTTAAAGTAAGCAAAGCAGTTATCTTTGGATCAATCGCTCTTTGGTTTGTTGCATTATTTGCAATCATCGGAATTTCGGTAAGTACAGCAAGTAAATTTAGAAACTCAGTTGAAATGACTCAAGAAAAAAGTTATGTTATTCCTTCTGATACGTTACAAGTTTATTTTAGAGAAAATAATGAAGGCAATTTAAAGTTCAAAACTTTTAACGATTTAGATCAATTAATTGATGCTGATGGAAACTTAATCATTCCAATTGATGATATTTTTGAGATTGAAGAAAGTACAGACGATAAACTTCATGTTCAAGTAACTTATTCTTCTAAAGGAGGAAGCAAAGAAGAAGCAAAACGCAATTTAGAAGCAATTAGATATAATTACGAATTAAATGGAAATAAACTTTATTTAGATGAGTTTATTAAAATTCCTAAAGATGGTAAATTTAGAAATCAAACGGTTGATATCAAATTGTATGTTCCTAAGAACAAATTAATTCACACGAATAACACTGATCGAATAACAATTATTAATAATGATAATGATCGTGATTATTTATACGATTTGAAGAATAAATTTATTGGATATAATGGAAAAAAATTCGTATGTTTGAATTGTCAAAAAGATTCAGATTCTGAGGACGATATTAATCTTGATTCAGAGGATGTAAACATAAATTTGAATGACGGAAACGATTCGGCGAGAGTTAGAATTGATAAAAATGGTATTCGTGTCGAAAGTAAAGACGGTTCAGTAGGACTAAATTTACCAAGAACTGAAAACAAAAAAGAAAAATCAAACCAAGAAATACACTATAAAGATGATACAGATTCTATTAACATTAACTACAGAAATCATTCAAATAATCGTTGATTTCTTTGCATAGACTTAGGAAGTATTTTAATTAATAATATTCAAAAAGAGACATTTCATTTCGGAATGTCTCTTTTTATTTTTGGTTACATTGACTAATATCCGTTTCGAGTTTTGTATGTTTGCAAATGCATAAAGCATCATTTTATGAAAAATTTTTTAGGTAAACTTTTGTACTCATTAGGAGGTTGGAAATTAGATAATCATCTCGATTTATCAAAAGTAGATAAATGCGTTTTGGTTTGCGCTCCGCACACTTCCAATTGGGATTTTTACTACACTATTTTGGCTTTTTGGCAAATGGGAATTCCAATGAAAATGTTTATCAAAGATGCTTGGACAAAGCCTTGGTATGGATATTTTATCAAGAAAATGGGCGGAATCGGAATTGATCGTTCTCAACGACATAATATGGTTGATTTTGCTTCAGATATTTTAAAAAAATCAGATAAATTATATTTAATCAATACACCAGAAGGAACACGTTCTCGTGCAGAAAAATGGAAAAATGGATTTTTCTATATCGCTCAAAAAGCAGATGTTCCGATTGTTTTGGCTTATTGTGATTTCAAGAAAAAAAGAGCTGGAATTTCAAAAATTGTTGAAACAGAAAACAGAACTTTAGAAGATGTGATGGATGAAATTCAAGATTTTTACAAAAATGTTACGGCAAAACATCCAGCACTTTATAACCCAAAAATACATTAAATCATGAACGAACAAGATATTTTACAGAAGTTCAACGAAATGTCGAAAAATACATTACTTGAAACTTTAGATATAGAATTTACGGCAGTTGGAGAAGATTTTTTATCAGGAAAAATGCCTATTACGCCTAAAGTTCATCAACCATTTGGGTTATTGCATGGAGGTGCTTCTATCGTTTTGGCAGAAACGTTGGGAAGTACATTGTCAAATATTATTTTACATTCGGATGATTTTGTGGCGGTTGGTCAACATGTTGACGCAAACCATCTTCGTCCAAAAAAGGAAGGAACAATTTTTGGGCATGCAACAGTCGTAAAACAAGGTCGTACTTCGCATTTGATTAAGATTGAAATCAAAGATGAAAACGATAAATTAATCTGTTATACACATTTAACAAACGCTATTATTTCTAAAAAACATGTTTAAAAAATTTCAAGATAAACTTGAAAGATTAATTCAGAATCAAGAACCTTTTCTTCTTTTTAGAAAACCAAATTCTACACAAGTGGAGTTGTGGGAAAATAAAAATTTCGAATCGGATAACAAGTTTATTTGTAATAGTTTCGATAATACAAAATTGGTTGAATTTAATGATGATGAGGTTATAGATATTGGAATAAATGAATTACCAAATTTTGAACTTTCTTTACCAGAATCAGATCAAAATGAAGCAATTTCGTATGAAAATTATATTGATTTAATTCAAAAAACAGTTGAAGAATTACAAAGTGATTCACCAACTAAAAAAATTGTAATTAGTCGAATCAATTCACTTCCAGAAACGAATATTAATTTAGTTGAAACTTTCAAAAATTTACATCAACATTATCCAAATGCCTATGTGTATTTGCGATTTGATACAGAAGAAGGTTGTTGGATTGGAGCTTCGCCAGAGCTTTTATTAAAAGAAAATAATCAATTTATACAAACTGTTTCTTTGGCTGGAACAAAAGCAAAAGAAGATGAATGGACGGAGAAAGAATATCACGAACAACAAGTAGTAACTGATTATATTTCGTCAACTTTAGAACCTTATACTTCTTACATTGATGTAGACGGACCATTTTCGGTAAATGCAGGATTTTTTGAACATTTGAAATCATTTATTTCAGCTCAATTAAAAGACAAATCTCAGCTGTATGACTTGTTGAAAGCTTTGCATCCAACGCCTGCTGTAGGAGGAATGCCAAAGGATCTGTCAAAAGATTTTATTCTCGAAAACGAAGGCTATAATCGTACTTTTTATGCAGGTTTTATGGGCTTTCAAAATAAAACAGAATCGGAGTATTTTGTTAATCTTAGATGTGCAAAAATCTATTCTAATAAAGTAAATTTGTATGTAGGAGGAGGTATTATGCCCGATTCTATTCCTGAATATGAATGGCGAGAAACAGAACTGAAATCAAAAACAATAGGTGAATTGTTGGTGAAATCAAATTAAAAAATAACTTATAGTTTTATTAACTTTATTCTTAATTAATAGAAAAGCCTTAATTTCGAAAAGTTAAATTTTTAATCAAAAAACAAAATATATAATGGCAACAATCAATTGGCAAACGGTAAAGGAGTACGAAGATATCACGTTCAAGAAATGTGATGGTGTAATGCGTATTGCGTTTAATCGTCCTGAAGTTCGTAATGCATTTCGTCCAAAAACTGTTTTCGAATTATTAGATGCTTTTCAATTAGCAGAAGAAGACCGTGAAGTTGGTGTAATTTTATTGACAGGAGAAGGACCATCTGCAAAAGACGGTGGTTGGGCTTTCTGTTCTGGAGGAGATCAACGTGTTCGTGGTGCAAAAGGTTATGAAGGACAAGATGGTGTTGGACGTTTGAATATTTTAGAAGTTCAGCGTTTGATTCGTTTTTCGACTAAAGTTGTTGTGGCTGTAGTAAACGGTTGGGCAGTAGGTGGAGGACATTCTTTGCACGTGGTTTGTGATATGACATTGGCTTCTAAAGAGCACGCAATTTTCAAACAAACAGATGCTGATGTAGCTTCATTTGATGGTGGTTATGGTTCGGCTTATTTGGCGAAACAAGTTGGTCAAAAACGTGCGCGTGAAATCTTTTTCTTAGGATTGAATTATTCTGCACAAGAGGCTTACGACATGGGAATGGTGAATTTAGTTGTTCCGCATGACGAGTTAGAACAAGTTGCTTTTGATTGGGCACAAGAGATTTTAACAAAATCGCCAACAGCAATTAAAATGTTGAAATATGCATTCAATTTGGTAGATGATGGCTTAGTTGGACAACAAATTTTTGCTGGTGAAACAACACGTTTTGCATATGGTACAGAAGAGGCTGTAGAAGGTCGTAATGCATTCTTAGAAAAACGTCCAAGAGATTTTTCAAAATTTAGATAAGAAAATTTTCAAAATATAAACGAAAAGCGATGTTTAACATCGCTTTTTTTATTTCTATAAAATCAATTACTTTTACTCAAAACCTAATTAATTTGTGATAATAGATTTTCCTATATCCATTGAAATTTTTGGACACTCAGTCTTAGTTCATCCTATTCTCGAATCGGTCGGAATTTTTATTGCGATGCGTTATTATGAATTTCTACGAAAACGAAATAAATCAAGTTTATCGACAATACAATCGTTTAGTATAATTATAGGCGCTTTAATTGGTGCACTTTTGGGATCTAAAATAATTGGAACATTAGAAAATCCGCAAGCTCTTTTGGATGCAAAAAATCCTTTTCTCTTTTTCTGGACAAGTAACACAATCATAGGTGGTTTAACCTTTGGTTTAATTGGTGTAGAACTCACAAAAAAGATAATTGGTCACAAAGAAAGTACAGGAGATTTGATTACTTTTCCTTTGATTTTAGCGATGATAATTGGACGAATTGGTTGCTTTTTAACAGGCATTTATGAACAAACATATGGAATAGAAACAACATCTATTTTCGGAATGGATTTGGGCGATGGATTGTTGCGTCATCCCGTTGCGTTGTACGAAATTGTTTACCTTCTTTTGCTTTGGATAGTTTTGAAGATTATTCAGAAAAAATATATTTATCCATCTGGTTATCTCTTTCAAGTCTTTATGCTGGTTTATTTTTTATTTCGTCTTTGTTTAGATTTTATCAAGCCAATTCATCCAATTTTTTTAGGTTTAAGTTCTATTCAAATTACTTGTGTTGGTGTTATTTTTTATTATATCTTTAAGTTATTACAAACTCAACCTAAATACATAAAATGATCTACGCAGTTATTTTTGCAGAAGGCGGTCTTGGAAGTGATTTTATTTATATTATCATTGCGATTTTGTTAGTGATAGCAATTATTTGTGGTGCTGTTGGTACATTAATTTCACTAATTATTAACTCAATTTCTGGACATAAAAAAGAATCAAAACACTATCTCATGGTTTTTGGAGTATGTGCGTTGATTACGCTAGTTATTTCGGGAATGGTTTGTGGTGGAATGTAAAACCTAGCCAATGTTAGCAGTTATTTTTGTGCAACAATTTATTCATACAGATGATATTGTTCTGTTTTTATTACTTGTAGCATTTATTGGTGCAGGTCTTATTTCTCTTATTAGTTTAATTTATCAATCAATTCAGAAAAAAATAAATATACAACGATTAGTGATATTATTTTTTGGATCACTTATAGGATTGTTTTTATTATTTATAGTTTTAATCTATCTTATTTTTGATGGATATTAAGTACTTAAAACTCATACTATGCCAGTTAGAAATTATACGTATTACGATTATACAATTTCACTTTGTCCAGAATGTTTGAAACGAGTTGGTGCAAAAATTATCATTGAAGACGAAAATGTTTTTATGACAAAACGTTGTCCAGATCATGGTTTCTTCAAAACTAAAATTGCAACTGATGTCGATTATTACAAAAACATCAGAAATTATAACAAAGCTTCGGAAATGCCTTTGCATTTTGGGACGGATGTCGAATATGGTTGTCCGTACGATTGCGGTTTGTGTGTAGATCACGAGCAGCATTCGTGTTTATCAATTGTTGAAGTTACGGATCGATGCAATTTGACATGTCCAACTTGTTATGCCATGTCGTCTCCACATTATGGTTCTCATCGTAGTTTGGAGCAGATTGAAGCGATGTTTGACACAATTGTAAAAAATGAAGGCGAACCAGATGTGGTGCAAATTAGTGGTGGCGAACCGACGATTCATCCGCAGTTTTTCGAGATTATGGAAATAGCCAAGTCAAAACCGATTAAACATTTGATGTTGAATACAAACGGAATTAGAATTGCAAATGATCCTGGTTTTGCCGAAAAATTAGCGACTTATGCACCAGATTTTGAAATTTATCTGCAATTTGATTCATTCAAAAAAGAAGTTTTAGAAGATTTTCGAGGAAAAGATTTGACTGATGTTCGAATGAAAGCTTTAGAAAAATTGAATGAATTAAATCTTTCTACAACTTTGGTTGTTGTTCTTCAAAAAGATAAAAATATTGATGAAATTGGGAAGATTATAGAATTTGCGCTCAAACAAAAATGTGTGCGTGGCGTGACGTTTCAACCTGTCGAAATTGCGGGAAGAAATAGAGATGATTCGGCTCACGAAAAAATTACATTGACAGAAGTTCGTCAAGAAATTATTGATCAATATCCACTTTTTAATTCAGATGATATTATTCCAGTTCCTTGTAATCCAGTTGCTTTGGCGATGGGTTATATGCTGAAATTGAATGATGAGATAATTCCGCTTACACGTTATATAATTCCAGCGGATTTGTTGAATAACGAATCGAAAAATACAATTGTTTACGAACAAGATGAACAATTGAAAGTACAATTATTAGACATTTTTAGTACAGGAATTTCGGTTGATAAAGTGCAACCAAAAGTGAATCAATTACTTTGTTGTTTACCAGAAGTTTGTGCGCCCGAATTGGATTTAGATTACGATAATTTGTTCCGAATAATCATTATGAATTTTATGGATGCACATGATTTTGATGTTCGTGCTGTTAAAAAGTCTTGCGTACATATCGTCAACAAAGATTTGAAATTAATTCCATTCGAAACAATGAATTTATTTTATCGTGACGAAAAAGCTGCTTATTTAGAAGAATTGAGAAAAGAGGATAAAGTGTTGTTTTAGATGATGATGACAAATTGCTTATTTTTTGGAGATAGTATTACCTACGGCGAATATGACGGGGTTTTGGGAGGTTATGTAGAAATTTTGAAACGTTATTGCCATGCTGAGTTTTATAATAACAATGTAAACGAAGTCAATTGTTTTAATCTCGGAATAGGAGGAGAGACAACAGAAGGTTTAATGAAACGATTTGAAATTGAGACAAAAGCGCGCTTTTCTCCTGACGAAAATCTAATTTTCTTTTTTTATGGCGCAAATGATTTGGCTTTATCTGAAGGAAAAGAAATTGTTTCGTTGACAGATTTTGAGCAAAATTTGAGTCAAGTTATCTCTCAGGCAAAACGATTTGCTACAGAAATTTATGTGATAAGTATTTTACCAATTTCTAAAAAAGTAGATGGAATAAAAATTCCAGATCGTAAATTTCGTACGACTCAAAAAATTGAATTATACAATCAAAAGCTAAAAGAATTAGCACTTCAAAATCAAATAGAATTTATTGATATTTTCTCACGTTTTAATTCAACTAAAGAAGAATTTCTTTCAAAAGATGGTATTCATCCAAATGAAAAAGGATATCAATTTATCGCAAATCAAATAAAACCGATTGTTGAGAAATATTTGTAAAATCTATTTTTGTTGAATTTGACTTCTGTAATAAGGAATGATATAATCTTTAAAAAATAAAAAAGTCATTGATCCAGCTATACATGTAAATGGAGCGTTTTGGCTTGTTCCAGTTGGTGAGATATAAGAAATTAATAATCCAACTAAATATCCGCATAAAGCGTAATAACCAATTTTCAGAATTATTTTTAATGCTTTGTTTTTCATTTTATTAGTGTTTTAATTAAGATATGGTTTTTATTGATAGTAAACAAAATAATCTTTATTCATTATAAATAACTCATTTTGGTTTTGTAACTTTGTCCACGAAAGTTTATGGTAATTTTTCAAATAAAAAATTAGTATTAACAAACGAAATTTTCTTCGGGGCAAGGCGAAATTCCTTACCGGCGGTTATAGTCCGCGACTCCTTTAACTTTGTTATGGGACTGATTTGGTGAAACTCCAAAACCGACAGTATAGTCTGGATGAGAGAAGAAAATTGAACACAATTGAAAGTCATGAGTGATAAGTGTTAAGTTCTGAGTAAAAAACTCATGACGCACAACTTTGAGCTTATTACTTAATAATGTGTTTCGCCCTGAAGTGATGTTTCATGATAAAACAAAAATCAAATGAAAACAATCACACAATTTGGCTCAACAGCCAATGAAAGAATTGCAAATGCAATAAAAGATCTACAAAACGGAAAAGGAATTTTATTAATTGATGATGAAAATCGTGAAAACGAGGGTGATATCATTTTTCCTGCTTCCACAATTACTGCGCCTGATATGGCTTTATTGATTCGTGAATGTAGCGGTATTGTTTGTCTGTGTCTTACACAAGAAAAAGCAGATGAATTGGAGCTAAATCCTATGGTCGAAAACAATAACTCACGTTTTCATACTGCATTTACAGTAACTATTGAAGCAAAAGAAGGTGTAACAACTGGTGTTTCTGCAGCCGATCGTATACAAACGATAAAAACAGCAATTAATCCAATTGCAAAACCGACTGACCTTAATCGACCTGGACATGTTTTTCCTTTAATTGCTCGTCCAAAAGGCGTTATGGAACGTCGAGGACATACAGAAGGAAGTATTGATATTGTGAAATTAGCAGGTTTAGGAAATGAAGCAGTTTTGTGCGAATTGACAAATGTTGATGGTACAATGGCGAAAGTTCCGCAAATTATAGATTTTGCCGAAAAACATGAAATGACTGTTTTGACAATTGAGGATATTTACGAATATCGTCTTCAATTAGAGGAGAAAAAACAATTAGAATTCGCTTAAATTAAACAATAAAATATATCATAAACTTTCAAAAATCTTCGGGTAGAAATACACGAAGATTTTTTTTGATTTTATACAAATTTATTATCCAAAATCAAGGTAGTTTTGAATAAAATCAATGTACATTTAAAAACTTAAAATTCAAATTACAAAATGACATCAGAGGAGAAAGTTCCGTCCGTTTGGAAAAATAAAGAATTTATTCCATTCATATTTTTAAGGTTTTCCTTAATCTTTGCTTTATTCATTCAGAGTACGTCTGTTGCGTACGAAATTTTTAAAGTCACTCAGAAAGAAATTTTTCTTGGATTAATTGGTTTAGCCGAGTTTTTACCAATTCTTTTAACTGCTTTTTATGCGGGACAATTGGTCGATAAATTGGATAAACAGATGATCTTGGTACGAAGTATTGGTTGTTTTATGACCGCTTCTTTTGTCTTGATGATTGTTAACTTTCCGTCAGTTCGCCAAGCAATCGGAATTCCTGTTTATTTGGGAATCTGTTATTTTGCATTTTTCATTTTAGGATTGACAAGATCCTTTAGCGGACCAGCTTTATTTGCACTTTTAGCCTTAGTTGTCCGTAAAGAAAACTACACAAAAGCAATTCCGCTTTCGTCTTCTGCATTTATGATTGGATCAGTTTTAGGACCTTTGGCAGGAGGAGTTATTTTAGCAAAATTTGGTATTGAAGCCGCTTTGATAACCGCTTTTACAATTATGTGTATTTCGATGGTGATGATATTATTAATTTCTAAAAAACCAGCAGAAATATCAGAATCAGAATCGACAGAATCGCCAATGATACGTATCAAAGAAGGGTTGAGATTTATATGGGGAACACCGATTATCTTAGCTGTTTTGAGTTTGGATATGTTCGCGGTTTTCTTTGGTGGAGCAGAATCGTTGTTGCCAGCTTTCGTTGAAAAAGTATTGAATCAAGGTTCTGAAGCTTTTGGTTTATTACGTTCAGCACATGGAATTGGATCGATTATCATGATGTTTTTCTTGTCAATGATTCCAAGTTTATTGAAAGGAAATGTTGGGCCAAAATTATTGGGAGCAGTCGCAATGTTTGGTGTTTGTATTATCTCTTTCGGATTTAGTCAAAATCTGTATTTATGTTTTGTTATTTTGATGTTTGGAGGTGCTTTTGATGCAATTTCGATGGTAATTCGTCAAAGTATTTTACAAATCAAAACGCCCGAAAATTTGAAAGGTCGTGTTTCATCTGTCAATTCAATATTTGTGAGCTCTTCTAACGAATTAGGAGCTTTAGAAAGTGGAATTGCCGCAACATTTTTAGGATTAGTTCCTGGAATTATTTTTGGAGGAACGATGACAATTTTAACCGTAATTTTAATTGCATTTTTCATCAAACCTATTCGAAAAGTAACCTTAGAATAAAATATTTTACTTAAAAAAATAGACAATAAGGCTTTTGTTAATTTTTAAAGTCTATTTTTGCAATAAACTGTTCAGAAAATGTTTAAATATTTATTAATTGCTTTTTGTAGCTTATTCATAATTTCTTGTTCGACAGATACTTTTGAAGAAGATTTAATTGAATCGAATGAAAATTTGTTTCCAACTGGTTATTTCTCTAATCGCTATTTTGTAGATGATTTATATTCTATTTATTATAGTGATAGTATTCAAATTATTTATGATGAGCAAGATCGTCCAATAGAGAAAAAAGTTAAATCTTATTATTTGCTAAGTGATCAAAAAGTAAATTATATTAATGATTCTGAGTATGAAATTACAGAGAATGGTCAATTAATAGAAAGTGGAACATATCAATTAAAATCATTTTTTAAGCATAAAATTATTCAAAAACTTACATCTGAAAAAAATGGCATTGTAACGAAATATGATTATCAACCAATTGATGGTGATACAGTTTTGACTTCGGTTCAAGAATTTAAAGATAATAGATTAGTTGCTAATGAAACTTATACATGGGACAGAAATAATAAATATCCACATGTAACAAATTTGGATGGTATTGTAAGAACTGATATAATTGACGATGACAATTTGATAAAAACTGTAACAAAATTTGATTATGATGATTACCAAAATCCATTTATTCGATTAGGAATTTTTGATGATATAAATTATAGACATTTATCGTTTAATAATTATACGAAGAAAATAATAAAAGTTTTTGATAAAGATGATAATGAATTAAGTTCCATCGAATATGACAGCAATTTCAAGTATAATAAGAATGGAAAAGTTGACTTAACGAAATAACACAAAGCGAATCAATTGATTCGCTTTTTTGTTATCTTTAAGAAAATAATTATCAATGAAATGTATTGTTTACTTTTTACTTTTAGGATTTGGTTTGTTGAGTTGTAAGCGAGAATTATCTCGAGAAGAACGCGATAAATTGCATCAAGATTCGATTAATCAAAAGATTTTAGCAATGGGAATGAATGCAGATTCTTCGTTTTCTTATAGAAAGTACGAGAAAGATTTAGAAAAAAAATTTGAAGATGATTCTGTAAAACCTGAGTTGATCTTTATCCCTTTTTCTGATTATCAATTTATTTTTTACAACGATTCAGTTACATATTTTTATTATAATAAGTTTCCTTACGATAAAATCTGTGGAACTGAAGCGTTACAGGATTCTAATGATAAAAAAATAACGGAGTTATTTAAAGTGCCTAAGAAAGATTTGGTAAAATTAAATGATAAATCAATATTAGATTTGGTAAAGAATTTAGAAAATGATATTGTAAAATCTGATAAAAGAGTAACAATTGTTTTAGGCGTAAATAAAGATTCAATTAAAAATAAAGAACTTCAAAAATTAAGAGAATATTTAGTTAACACAGATTTCGGATATCAATATCGTCCGCTTTCAACGCGCGAACGTTTGGTAGCCGATGCGAAATTCAATAATACTTCCGAAGATTTTTCTAAAATAAATTGGGATAGTGCTTATCACGAGGATTATAAGAAATTTTATCCAGAAAACTAAAGCGTCAATCCTTCCAAATCATCAATGGTTCCGTTGTAGATGTTCACATCAACTTTATAGCGTTTTACGCCATCTATGGTTGCTTTTTCGGTAAATTGCCAAAAATCCCAATGACCTTTCATTTCTTGCACCCAAAAATTGTAATTGGCGATCCAAATAATGTAACCATCAAAATGATCTTGTAAATAATCTTCGAAATATTTATCCGACGTATAAATAATCGGTTTGATATCGTAATGCTCCTCAACAATTTTGCACCAATTCTTGATTCCTTCCACCAAACGATCCATGGATTGTGTTTTCGGTAAGGTTTCAATATCCAAAACTGGAGGCAAATCACCATTTTCTAATTTTACTTTTGCGATAAAATTTTGTGCTTGTAAAGTCGAATTTTCGTCTGGACGATAAAAATGATAAGCACCACGCAAAATATTATTTTCTTTTGCACCTTCCCAATTATCTTCAAAAGTCTCATCGATAGACGAAGTTCCCATTGTAGAACGGATAAAAGCAAAATTTATCGGATACAAATTGTAAATCGTATGCATTTTCGTCCAATCAATTTTTCCTTGATAATGCGAAACATCAACACCAAAAGTTTTGAGATAATATTTATCCATCACCTCAATATTTCGGATATCAAATTTTGTAACTTTATGATCAACCAATTTTTCACCTTTCAGCGATTTTTCTACAACCGAGAAATAGTAATGAATACCATGGCGATAACGATATGCAAAATAAACAACGCACAAAATCAGCAAACTAATCACATAAGTCGAAAGTTTGATTTTTTTTAATGTATTAAAAATAGATTGTTGTGTTTTCTTTTTACGAGGCATTTTAGTAGTTGAAATAGATAAATTCTATGCAATATTACTTCAATTTTCGATGATAAAAAAAGTAAAATCTTCATTATCTTTGTTCAGTATGAAAAAATGGATATTAGCCGCAAGGCTTCGCACATTACCACTTTCTTTGAGTGGATTATTATTGGCTGGATTTATTGCAAAATCAGAAGGAATCTTTCGAAATGATATATTTTTCTTATCACTTTTAACAACTTTGGCTTTCCAAATTTTATCAAATTTCGCGAACGATTATGGCGATGCGGTAAAAGGAACAGATGCAAATAGAGTAGGAGAACAGCGTGCTGTAGCATCTGGACTGATTACACAAAACCAAATGAAAGTTGCTATCGGAATTATGATTGCGATTTCTTTACTTTGCGTTGCAGCATTGTTGTATGTATCTTTTTATCCAAATGATATGAAATATATTTACATTTTTCTTGGTTTGGGCGTTGCATCTATTTTTGCAGCAATGGCTTATACAATGGGAAAAAAACCATACGGATATATTGGTTTAGGTGATGTTTTTGTGTTCTTATTCTTTGGAATTTTAGCAGTTGCTGGTGGAGAATTTTTATATTCTAAAGTTTTTCAATGGCAAATTTTATTACCTGCAGCTTCGATGGGATGTTGGAGTGTGGCAGTGCTAAATTTGAACAATATGCGAGATGTGAAAAATGATGTCAAAAACAATAAAATTACCGTTGCATCAAAATTAGGTTTTCAAAAAAGTAAATATTACCAAATGGCTTTAATGACGATTCCTTTTGCATTAAGCGCATTATATGTAACGATGTCACCACTTAAACAAGGTAAATTATCTGGTTTTGTATTTTTAATTTTAATCTTTTTTGCGAACGCCATTCGTCGTCAAATTTTCGCAGTAAAAGACCCAAAAGATTTCGATCCATTCTTGAAACAAGTAGCAATGTTAGCTTTATTTTTCGCTGTATTATTAGGATATAGCTTAATCGGTTTCGATTTTATTGATACTTTAATTCGTTAATCACAAAAAAATATATAATGAAAATTCAATACTTAGGACATGCCTCGCTTGCGATTGAAGCAAACGGCAAACACATTGTTGTTGATCCATTTATTACACCAAATGAATTAGCAAAAAACATCGATTTCAAAAGTTTAAAAGCGGATTATATTGTCATTACGCATGCGCATCAAGATCATGTGTATGATGTGGAAGAATTGGCAAAACGAACAGGCGCTTTGATTATTTCGAATGCAGAAATTGCTTCTTATTATTCGGAAAGAGGTTTGAAAGCACACGGAATGAATACGGGCGGTAAATTTAGTTTTGACTTTGGTTCGATTCAATCGACGATTGCATTTCATTCGAGTTCATTTGCTGATGGAACGTATGGAGGAGATCCAAATGGCTACATTATCGAAAGTGAAGGAAAGCGTGTTTACATCGCTGGTGATACAGCTTTGACGTACGAAATGAAGTTGATTCCAGATACAATTGGACAACTTGATTTAGCAATTTTACCAATCGGAGATAACTTTACGATGGGTGCAAAAAGTGCTTCTATTGCGGCAGAATATGTACAAGCAACTAAGGTTTTGGGTTATCATTACGATACATTTCCACCAATTAAAATTGATAAAGCAGAAGCAAAATCTATTTTCTTTTCGCGCCATATTCAATTGATTTTATTAGAAATTGGTGAAGATTTAACAGTTTAAGAAATTCTTTACAACATATTAAAGCTCGAGATTATCTCGAGCTTTTTTTATTATTCTCCAATGTGAATATTATTTTTTTTCAAAATTTCCATAAATTTTTCTTCTTGATTATTCTTTTTCATTGCTTGATATGCAACCGAAATTACCGTTTCTGCATCCGATCTGTATGGCGAATTATTTTCAATGTATTTATTATAGGCTTTGCACATGTAATCTAAACCTTTTTCATATTCTTTAAGATCAACGATATACAAATGACCTAAACCGTAAAAAGTTTCAGGATTGTTTGGATAAATATCTGCAAACTTTTCATAGGCTTCTATTGCCGCAGTATAATTTTTTTGATGTATATAAGCCACTGCAATATTTTGTAATGGCATAGCGCCATAAGGATTGATTTGCAAAGATTTTTGATAAGCTTCTATTGCCTCATCATATCGTTCCAATCTTCTCAAATTTACCCCAAGATTATCCCACGCATAATAAAACTTCGGATCTTCTTTAACCGCATTTGCAAAAAATTCTGCTGCAGATTTCCAATTACTTTCCTTTACAGCTTTCAAACCTTCAGAATAATAATCCAAAGCTTTTCTATTTTCAGAAGGAATTTCATTTTCTAATCCAATTTCACTTGAAGCGATAATATCTCTAAAATTATCGCAATTATCGAATAAATCTGACTCGATTGCTCTGTAATATTTTAGATATTCTCCACTTTTTTCGTTTGTATCAATATTAATTTTGATATCTTTTTTATCCTTTTTCTTTTTACCGTTTGTTTCAATTGAAATAGCACTTAATTTATCAATCATCTGAAAAGCCAGCACTTCTTCATCAATACAAGATTTGATTTTGTCATAAAGCTCTTTTCGATTATATAATTGATTTTGTTCTATTTTATGAAAACATTCACAACTATTTTTAACAGCATTTGCTTTAAATTTATCAAAATCCGATTTTTTTTCTTGTGCAATAGCATTGCTTGCAGAGATTAAACTTATAATTAAAATGTAAAATTTATTCATAATGAGTATTAATGTTTAGATAAATATACAATTTAATCGATTCAGTGGTAAAATAATACGATTCTAAATCCTATTGATAATAATTAATCTTTCTCATTCGATTATCTTTGCTGCAATTATTCGATAAAATATATGATTACAGTTAATGATATTGCCGTTCAATTCGGTTCTTCAACGTTGTTTAGTGGAGTTAGTTTTGTGATAAACGAAAATGACAAAATTGCCTTAATGGGTAAAAATGGTGCAGGAAAATCTACTTTACTTAAGATTGTTGCAGGAATCAATAAACCTTCTTTGGGAAATATTTCAGCACCAAAAGATGCGGTAATTGCATATTTGCCACAACATTTGTTAACCGAAGATAATTGTTCTGTTCGCGAAGAAACGTCAAAAGCTTTTGCCGAATATTTATCAATGAAGAATGAAATTGATAAATTAAATGAGCAATTAACTGTACGAACTGATTACGAAAGTGATGATTATATGAAGCTAATCGAGCGCGTTTCGGAAGTCAGTGAAAAATTTTATTCGATAGAAGAAGTAAATTACGAAGCCGAAGTGGAAAAGGTTTTGAAAGGAATGGGATTTGCGCAAGAAGATTTGGATCGATCAACTTCTGAGTTTTCGGGAGGTTGGCGTATGCGAATCGAATTGGCTAAAATTCTTTTGCGTAAACCAGATTTGATTTTATTAGATGAGCCTACAAACCACTTGGATATCGAATCAATTCAATGGTTAGAGGATTTCTTGAAAAATCAAGCCAAAGCTGTTATGGTGATTTCGCACGACCGCACGTTTGTCGATAATATTACAAATCGCACTATTGAAGTGACAATGGGACGAATTTATGATTACAAAGCAAAATATTCTGATTATTTAGTGTTGCGTCAAGATCGTAGAATTCATCAGCAAAAAGCTTATGATGAGCAACAAAAATTCATTGCTGAAAATAAATTATTTATCGAACGTTTTCGTGGAACTTTCTCTAAAACTGAACAAGTTCAATCGCGCGTTCGAATGTTAGAAAAGTTAGATATTATCGAAGTTGATGAAGTTGATACTTCAGCTTTGAAATTGAAGTTTCCAGCAGCAGCACGTTCTGGACAATATCCTGTTGTAGTCGAAAATTTAGATAAATCATATGGCGATCATATTGTGTTTAAAGATGCGAATATGGTCATCGAGCGAGGACAAAAAGTAGCGTTGGTTGGAAAAAATGGTGAAGGAAAATCAACAATGATTAAAGCAATTATGAATGAAATTGATTTCGATGGAAAATTAGAAATCGGTCATAATGCCCAAATCGGATATTTCGCTCAAAATCAAGCCGCTTTACTAGATGAAGATTTAACTATTTTCGAAACTGTAGACCGAATTGCTGAAGGTGATATCAGAACGCAAATCAAAAGTATTTTAGGCGCATTTATGTTCAAAGGTGATGATATCGATAAGAAAGTAAAAGTGCTTTCTGGTGGAGAAAAAACACGTTTGGCAATGGTAAAATTACTGTTGGAGCCTTATAATGTCTTGATTTTAGATGAGCCAACAAATCACTTGGACATGAAAACAAAAGATATTATAAAAGATGCATTGAAAGAATTTGAAGGAACGGTAATTTTAGTTTCCCACGATCGTGATTTCTTAGATGGGTTGGCAGAAAAAGTTTTCGAATTTGGGAACAAACGTGTCAAAGAACATTTCGAAGATATCAAAGGTTTTCTTGCAACAAAGAAAATGGAAAACTTGAAAGAAATAGAAAAATAAATTCAATTTTAGATATACAAAAAATCCTTTAAATGAGTTTTAAGGATTTTTTTAATGTTTCAAATTACCTTTACATTTAAAGAGATTACGGACTTTCTATTATGAATATTGAATATTACAAGCCGAAAAATAAAATTTTGCAGAAATATGTAGATGGGTATTATTTTATACAAGAGGATAAACAATCTGGAAGTGTAGAATATGAGACATTTCCGAATAATAATATCTTTTATACAATCAATAAAAATACCATTGTGAAAGAGGAAAAAGAGAATATTTTTCTTAGTTCATCTAACGATAATACAATTATTGGTTCTTTGGTTTTGAGTTATTCGAAGCCGATGAGAATTTTTTATACACATTTGTTCGACGAAATCACGATTTGTTTTAAACCATTAGGAATATTTCATTTTGATGTAACTGATTTTAATTCAGAAAGTAAAAAGACATTAATTGATTATAATTTGTTTGAAGATATAACAGAGTTTTCTGCCAAATTATTTGATTTAACGATGAATGAAAAGGCAATTGGATTAGAAAAATATTTGATTTCAAAGTTGATAGAAGTTGATTTATCTTTTATGGAAAATATAATTAGAGATGTTGAAAATGAAATTAAAATCGAAGATATTTCAACTAAATATTCAATTTCAAGGCAATATTTGAATCGAATTTTCAAGAAACATTTAGGGAAATCTCCTTCTGAATATAGAAAAGTATATCGATTCAGAAATTCTTTACTCAATAAAAAAGAAAGTAAAAATTTAACTGAATTGTCATCGAATGATTATTACGATCAATCACATTTTATCAAAGATTTCAAATCAATCACAAAACTAAAACCAAATCAATTTTTTAAGGAAGTTGATTTAGAAAAGGACACACTTTTGAAATTTTTTGATTAGTTTACATTCTTACAATTTTGAATCTTTTTATTAAAATATTTTAGCCAATAAATTATTTTTACATGATCAATAGGAAAAAGATTCACTATTTTACTTATACATTTTGTCGCTATTTTTTAGCAACCATGATTATTTCTTACGCTTTTGCAAAAATTTTTGAAACTCAATTTATATCGCAACCATGTGTTTATGACAAGCCAATTGAAATCTTTCAGGGTTTGAACTTAAGTGGTTTTATTATGGTTATTCATATTGGTATGGTTTAATCTTTGCCTCAACGCAAATTATCAGTTCTTTGCTTCTATTTTTTAGACAAACAACAAGAATTGGTATCATCATTTTCTTAACGTTTATGGTTAATATTTTGCTGATGGATTTTGCTTATGATATTGATGGAGCAAAAGGAATGGCTGTAGTTTTAACCATATTGGCAATATTCGTTTTTTTCTCTGATTATAAAGAATTAATTAAATATTATTCTTAAAACGCCTCCTTTATTTGAGGAGCAAAGAACTGCTAAAATCAATAAAATAAGTAAACTGAAATTTATTTATATACCTCTTGTTTTCATAGGATTCTTTGTTTTGATTATAACGTTAAAAGATAAATTTTTAAGTCAAAATCAATTTTTTGGAGCTTGGGAAAATGTAGAAAATAATGAAAGAATTTATTTTGAATCTGCTAATACATTTCAAAAAGTGAATAATTCTACATTTAAACCAATTAATTCAGGAATGTATGATTTTGAAAAAGATTCAATTTATTTAAAAGTAATTCAAGAAGGAAACAAAAACCCTGAAATTATTCTTAAAGGAAAGTTTAATATCCATAATAATGTATTGAAAATAGAGACTGCTAAAGGAGTTGAAACCTATAAAAGAATTAGATAAAAATAAAAAATCCACTCAACTGAGTGGATTTTTTATGCTTGTTTTTTCACGAACTTCGTTAAAATAACGATTAATTGTCCGTCTACTTTTCCTTCAATTTGTTCGGTATTATCATGAACCAAACGAATATTTCGTACAGCAGTTCCAATTTTTGCATTGATAGAAGAACCTTTTACATCCAAATCTTTAATCAATGTTACGGTATCTCCATTCACCAAAATATTTCCGTTGCTATCCTTGTGCAAATCCACACTTCCGTCACCTTCATGATCTCCAGAAGCTTTTGCCCACTCCATGTTTTCGTCATCCAAATACATCATATCCAAAGCATCAGCAGCCCAAGATTCGTTTCTAAAACGATTTAGCATTCGCCAAGAAAGCACTTGTACGGCAGGAACTTCGCTCCACATAGAAGAAAGTAAAAATGATTCCCAAAATGAAACATCTAATTCCTCTTTCTTTTCAATTTGGTTAATACATTTTTGTGTAATGTAGACATTTCGATCAGGATTACTACTCGCATCAGGATTCACTTCATAAATAGCCAAATTTTCTGTAACTCCCGTCAATTCGCATTGGTTACCACTTCTTTCTTGTAAAAATGTATCTAATTTCATGTATTGATTTTAAAACTTTTGCAAAGATAACCTTTATTTAGAATTTAAACTTTTAAGGTATTTTAATCAGAATTATTTAAATTCGTTAAGAATAAAATTCAACCTTAAAATATGTTAGTAAAGAAAAACTCGGGCGAGTTAATCCCATATGATCCAAAAGCTTTAAAACGTTCGTTAACGAAATCTGGTGCAAAAAAAGAGGAAGTTGAAGAAGTTTTCGAATTAGTTTCGAAAGATCTTTACGACGGAATTCCGACCAGAGAATTGTATCGTATAGCTTTTGCTCATCTTAAAAATTATAGAAATTCGTATGCGGCGCGTTATAGCCTAAAACGAGCTTTGAGAGATTTGGGACCAGAAGGATATTATTTCGAAAAATGGATTGGAAGAGTGATGCAAGCAGCAGGATATCAATCGTTGCATTCGGAAATTGTACAAGGAAATGCGGTGACGCACGAAATTGATGTGGTGGCTTCTAAAGGAGATCAATTGCTTTTCTGTGAATGTAAATTTAGAAATGACGAAGATGCCAAAATTTCGGTGACAACGCCTATGTATTTTTTATCACGAATGAAAGATGTAGAAAGCCATACGTATCATTTTTTTGGACGAGATATGAAACCAACAAAAGGTTTCTTGGTAACGAATGCGTATTTAACGACGGATAGTATAGATTTTGCAAATTATTATGGAATTGGATTGATTTCTTGGGATTATCCTGAAACAAATAGTATCAAATATTTGGTTGATAATGCGGCTTTGTATCCAATTACATGTTTAACGACTTTGACACCAGAGCAAGAAAAAGTTCTTTTGTCGAAAGAATGTATTTTGGTGAAAGATTTACAACAAAATAATAAGTTTTTAGATTCATTAAACTTATCCAATGAACAACGAAACGAAGTTTTGGAAGAAACGAATGAATTATTAGAAATCGAGAATTTCACCTGCGAGATTGCTTAAATTGAAATAAAAGGCAGTATCCCAAAAACTGT
>NZ_DJBB01000027.1:0-20313 GCF_002429865.1 Empedobacter sp. UBA5987 | reverse complement strand
TTTTATTAAAAGCCTCAAGATTTATTTCTTGAGGCTTATTTAGTTTATACTTTTTGGGATTGTATAATGTATGATGTAAAAAGTAGTATGTATAATCATTATATCTATAATAATACAAAAGGCAAACCAACATTTGCCTTTTATGTTACTGTAAATATTGGGTTGTAATAATTCCCCTAATCATTCAAAAAATTTAAATCTTCTGGATCTATAAAAATAGGAGGAGTTGTCCAAATAGTATCTTTATTTAAATATTCTTCAGGGATAATTGTATTTTCAAACAGAAAAGATTCTGATATCTTATTCTTATTAAACATAACTATTTTTTTAATTCCTTTATCAAGCTTACCATTTGACTTCTTTTGTCCATGGTATTTAATTTTATTAAATCTATAAGAATAAATGTAGTATCTAGTCCGTGTTTCCACAACATATTTATCTATGTTAGCAATAGTATAATAAGCATTTTGATATGTATTTTTTTCTTTTTTTATATACCTATTATTAGAATATATAATAGTTAATATTAATAACAATATTGAGATTATAATAAGTATATTATTTTTTTTCATTTTCAAACTCTTTTTCAATAAATGTAGATTGTAAATTATTATGAAATGACTGTAAACCTTCATTAATTAGTGGTGATAATTTATCCCCAAAAACACTAGTACCTTCGCCTAATTTCCCTAAACCATTACCTAAATAACCTGTTCCAACCTTTAATAGACTTTCTGTTAAATTATTTTCTCTACCATTAAAAATATTTTGACCAACTTGTGAAGCTTCTGTAGCTATAGGACTAAAATTGCCTGGTACAATACTTCCTATAGCTGCATTTATAAAATTAACTTGGTATTCACCTGTTAAAGTTTTAGAAATAGCAGCCTGCATAATAACATCTGCTCCATATTTAATTAAGACAATTGTACCGTATTCAACAGCTACTGGTAACATAATAATAGTAATAGTAGTACCTAAAATAGCATTATCAATACTTTTAGATAATTCTCCATTATGCATTTCTAAATACCATTTGGTTGCATTTGGATCATTAAATAAATTTGCATAACTTTTTAATGCTGAATTTTCTATTGAACTTATATCTTGGAAAGGAATATTAAAAAAATTGCTTATTTCTCTTTTGGCTTTTGTTGTTGGAGTTACGGCTGTAACAACAGCTTCTTGAAGCTCAATAGGTTCATCTTCATCACCTGGTCCATCTACTTGCATGCCATCTGGATCAATAAAATAAACAGGATTATTTAATGTATAATTGTATGGTGAATTATCTACATATCTAACCGCCAACGGGTCAATGTTAAACCAACGTCCAATCGCAGGGTCGTAGTTTCGTGCGCCGTAGTCGTATAAGTTTAGGCTTAATTCATCTTGCAGTTCTTTGCCGTTGTATTTGTACTTATAACCATTCATTATCATAAATATATGAATTAAAAAGAATTGGTCGTACAAAAAAAGCCCAACAGAAGTTGAGCTTTTTAAAATATAGATGAAAGGGTAATAATTTACTCTCCTAAATATGCAACCGTTTTGGTATCACCATTTACAGTTACTTTAGTCAAGTTATATTTTGCTAAATTTTTCATTGATTTGTCCCATTTTTTACCGCTTAAAGCAGCTTGAGATTTTAATTCATTCAAATCAATGTTTTCGTTAGCTTTTAAAATTTCAATAATTTGAGTTTCTTCTTCTGTTAATTCGTAAGCTGGTGCAGCTTTTTCTGGACGCATTTGAGGGAAGAATAAAACTTCTTGAATAGATGGATTATTTGTTAAGAACATAATCAAACGGTCCATTCCGATTCCTAAACCTGATGTTGGAGGCATTCCGTATTCTAAAGCACGCAAGAAATCTTGGTCGATAAACATTGCTTCGTCGTCACCTCTATCAGCTAAAGCCATTTGTGCTTCAAAACGCTCACGTTGATCGATAGGGTCATTTAACTCTGAATATGCGTTAGCAATTTCTTTTCCACAAACCATTAATTCGAAACGCTCAGTTAATTCTGGATTATCACGGTGTTTTTTAGTCAATGGAGACATTTCTTTTGGATAATCTGTAATGAAAGTTGGTTGAATGTAGTTTCCTTCACATTTTTCACCAAAAATTTCATCGATTAATTTTCCTTTACCCATCGTCTCATCAACTTCGATTCCCATTCCTTTAGCAGCTTCAAATAATTCTGCTTCAGATTTTCCATCGATATCAAACCCTGTAAAATCAATAATTGATTGACGCATTGTTACACGTTTGTAAGGCGCTTTAAAATCAATTTTATGTTCTCCAAATGTCGCTTCAGAAGTTCCATTAACAGCGATTGCACAATGCTCTAATAATCGCTCTGTGAAATCCATCATCCAGTTATAATCTTTGTAAGCAACGTAAATTTCCATTGCTGTAAATTCTGGATTATGCGTACGATCCATTCCTTCGTTACGGAAGTTTTTAGAAAATTCGTAAACACCATCAAAACCACCAACGATTAATCTTTTTAGGTATAATTCGTTTGCGATTCTTAAATATAATGGAATGTCTAATGCATTGTGATGCGTAATAAACGGACGAGCTGCTGCACCTCCAGGAATCGATTGTAAAACTGGAGTTTCGACTTCCATGTATCCACGATCGTTGAAGAAGTTACGCATTGCGTTGAATAAACGTGTACGTTTTAAGAAAATTTCTTTCACATGTGGGTTTACAACCATGTCTACGTAACGCATACGGTAACGCAATTCTGGATCTGTAAAAGCATCAAATACATGACCTTCGTCGTCAGTTTTTACAATTGGTAATGGACGTAAAGTTTTTGATAACAACGTTAATTTTGTTACGTGAACAGAAATTTCACCCACTTTAGTTTTGAATTCATATCCTTCAATTCCAATAAAATCTCCGATATCCATCAATTTCTTGAAAATTGTATTGTACTCAATTCCTTCTTCAGATGAAGAAATATCATCTCTTGAGATATAAACCTGTACACGACCTTCGCTATCTTGTAACTCAGCGAAAGAAGCTTTTCCCATTACACGAACACTCATCAATCGTCCGGCAAGCTTGACAACCTTTCCTTCTTCGTACTTTTCCTTAATTTCTTTAGAATTAGAAGTTACCACGAATTCTTCGGCAGGGTAAGGCTCAACGCCTAAGTCTCTTAATTGTTGTAGTTTTTCTCTACGAATAATTTCTTGTTCAGACAATTGCATAGTGAATATAATTTATATAAAATGAAAGCAAAATTATGAAAAATAATCTTGATTCACGAAGTTTTTATGATTTAATAATGTAAGAATTATCAGTATTGATGCGAGTTTTAGTCTACTAACTCAAAACGACGCTCTAACGTGTAATCAGTATCTTGAAATTTCACCTTTTTGGTTTCGATACTATACGAAATCCAACCGTTATCTTTGATACGCGAAGTTGTTTTAACGTAATATTTTATGTCGTCTTTCAATCTTTTTTCAGATGGTTGTTCAGAACCTAATTTCGTAGCTAAATCTTTCAAATAGCTGTACCAAGAATTGGCCAACCAATCTTTATCGGCTTGCTGAAAACTTGACATAATATAATTGGTTTGCGAAACTCCAATCTCATTCAATTTCAATTCTGTTGTCGCTGGAGTGGGAGAAGTGCTAAATAAATTATCCATGTAAGATTGATAAACAAATGGCGCACTTTCTAAAGTAAAATTACTTTTTCCATAAAAATGATGGAATTGACGAATGTCTTTGTCAAATAATTTAACAATACTTTCTTCTGTAGAATATTGTTGAAGATTCTTTTTGATTAACGCAATCGCAGTAGGATTATCCAAATATTTATTCTCTAAATCTTCTGAAGATAAAACCAATTGTTTAATCGTTTTATCTAAATCTGTATAACCTAAAAATCGTCCGTCTTGATCTATTTTAAAGGAAATCGAAACATTATTAACTAACGAAAAAGGATTATTTAAAAATGATTTTGAATTGAATTGTATATTTCTGAAATTCCACTTTACAATGGTTTCGTTTTGATAAATATTTTCAACTTGAATAATAACGTTATAAGTATATTGTTCTTGATGCGAAATCGTGTCATCTTCCAATTTCACTTCACTTGTTGTTACATTATATCGTTTTTCGTTTCCAATATTCCAATATGTTTTGGGAAAAATAATCGTTTCCTGCGGAGCATTAAAAATGGTATCATTTTTAACAACCGGTGAAATTGTATCTTGAATAGGATCTTGGGCAAATATTTTTATCGAAAAAAATAGAAAAAACAGATAATATGTAAAATTAATTTTCATTTATAAGTAATCAAACTAATTCAAAAATAGAGCAAATTATCTAAAATGAAGTTTGAAATTCGTTAAAAAATAAAATTTAGTCATTTAAAAGTTTTATACTTAATTGATTAACTGTTTTCTTAGAACCAATATTTAAGCTAAATAAATATTCAGATTTGATTAAAATTGAATTCAAATCGTACGTATTTTCATATTTCACTTTTAATTCAACTGTTTCTGAATATTTTTTGATTTCTTTTTTTACCTGTTCTTGCGACAAATTCAGTTTAGCATCATTCAACATATAATACGCCATTTCTTCCCATAATTTTTCAAAATCATCTTTGCTCAAATTTTGGTCAGAAGCAATTGTATACGTACCTTTTTCTTTGTTGATGTCTTTTAGATAAGTATTTGTTGTAGAAGAAATTGGAAAACCAAAAATATTTTCCTGTACCGATTTTCCTTCATACGTTTCACCTAAACGAAAATATTGTCCATTAAAATAATTGAAAACATGAATTTCTTGCTCAAAAACATACGGAACATAGGTTTTTGACTTGACCATTTCCTCGATGTACGCAATATTTGCTTTATAATCATCAGATTTTTTGCGCTGTTTGCCAAGTTTATCTGTTATTTTAAGCAATTTTTCTTCAATCTGAGGAATATTTAATAATTCTAAAAATTCTCCAGAAGGATTTGTTGTGAATTCGTATTCTATTCCTTCAGAATTATTGATAAAATCGCGGTAAAATTCATCAGGATCATTGGATTGATTTTTACCATTTACAAATGTATACTTATTAGCAAAATCATTCTTGTCAACCAATTCCATCGATTTATTTGATTGGTTGATGACTTTAGAAACCGTGTCATTTACAGAAATCGAAAAGTTACGATCTGTAAATGAGTAGTTATATACTTTATTTAATTCTAAATTTGGTTTTACCTGTACAGATTTTTCTTCAAAATTCACCTGCGCAAAAATGGCAGGAGAGTATAGTAAAATCAAGGTAAATAGGCTTGTTTTCATTCTCTCTAAAAGTTGTACAAATATAGAATGATTATTGAATATCCAAGTTATTTATTGAACGAATCATTGTATCAATTGGCTTAGTTTCCGAAATTTCTTTTTCCATTAAAGTTCCACCGATTTCTTTCAGCTTTTTAACCTGCGGAATAAATCGATTTTCTAGCGAACCTATAGCTTTATTGTAACTTTGGGTTGCTTGGTTTAGATTATGACCAACCGTAGCTAAATGTTGTATTAAAACATTCACACGATTGTATAACTCTATTCCAGCATCTCGCATTTGATATATATTTTCCGCAACATTTAATTGTTGCCAGCTAAACGCAATTGTGCGAAGCATTGTAATCAAAGTAGTTGGTGTTGCAATAATTATTCTATTGTTTAGTGCATCTTCTATCAAAGTTCGCTCCAATTCTAACGCAGCACCAAAAGAACTTTCAATTTGCAGATACATCACCACATAATCGGGTGCTTCTGTGTATTGATTCCAATAAGCCTTAGAACTCAAATTCTTTAAATGTTCGCGTACAGCTTTCGCGTGCATTTGCAAATGATGTTTTCTCAAATTTTCATCTTCCGTTTCGAACGCAAGCATATATTGGTTTAACGGAACTTTAGAATCGACAATAACTTTTCGATTTCCAGGAAGATTAACGATTAAATCTGGGCGAAGCAAACCATTTTCTGATTGAACAGAAGTTTGTTCTTCAAAATCACAAAAAGACGACATTCCAGCAAATTCAACCACACGTCGCAAACCAATTTCTCCGTATTTTCCTCTTGTGTGTGAAGTTTTAAGAGCAGAAACTAATGTATTGGTTTCTTTTTGCAATTTATCAGTTGTACCACGCATTGAATCTAAGAAAACTTTAATTTCTGAATAAGCGCCTTCTCGAGCTTTTTCTATTTCGGATATTTTTCCGTCAAATTTATTCAAGCTTTCATTTAATGGTTTGATTAACGAATCAATCGCTTGTTGACGTTTTTCTAAATCGTTTTGAGAATTAGAAAAATGTTTATCCAATGTTGTTTTCGCTAAATCAAGAAATTGTTCGTTATTACTTTTCAAAACTTGAGCTGAAAGTGCTTCAAATTGCTCTTTTAATCGTTCATTGGTTTCGAGCATAAACGATTTTTGCTCCTCCACAGCTTTCATTGCTTCTTGATGGCGAACCGTTAATTCTGTATTTTTTTCGCGCTCTTTTTGCCATTGATCCAAATTGAAATTTGCATCATCTTTTATTTCGATAAATTCATTTTTTAGCGAATCATATTGTTTCTGAAGTTCTTGGTGTTTTATTTCATTTCCAATTATGGCTGAATTTGCTTTCGACTTTGAATATAAAAAACTGATAACGGCTCCAATGATAAAAAAAAGGATGGATGAAAGTATGATAGCGCTGTTCATAATCTTAAAATTTAAACAAAGGAACGATTTTATACGACACAATATGTCGTTATTAAAAATAAAATCATAAAAAAACGACTTCTAAGAATCGTTTTTCATCTTAAATTAATTGTTTTGATCTCTTTAGATAATTTTTGTGCCTTTTATAAAATTAATGTTAAGAAAAAAGACAGCTTGAAAAAAGCTGTCTTTGTATGATTATAAATGAATAGAATCTTGGGATTCTGTCCTTAAATTATCTTTTGTTTCGAAGATAGAATTTTTGATGATTTGAGAACTTTCGTTCAAAATTGGTAAAATCTGGCTTTCGTCTTTTGTTTCTTTAAATCCTAATTCTAAAATCGGATCGATATAATACAAAATACTTGATGTTAAAAGTAAAGAGATTATTAATCCTAAAGCCGCTCCACCAAATCGATTAATGATTCCTAAACCAACTGCTTCTACTGTTTTTTGTGTTAAACTTGACGCTAATTTTATTGTGAAAAAAGCAATTGCAAATGTAATAACTAACGCAACCAAAGAAGTTAAGCTATCTGCAACAATGTTGTAAGAATCGACATAAACTTCGATGATTTGATAAAATTTAAAACTTAACCAAATTGCTACAAAAAAACCGACTAACCCAATTAATTGAGAAATAAAACCTTTGAAAAATCCGTTGATAAAACCAAAAGCTAACGCAATTAAAATCAGAATATCAAGTTGATTGAAATCAGTCATTAAGCGTTTTGTAATTGATGTTTTTCAGCGATTTTTTTCAATGTTCCAACTAAGACATCAATATCTTCTTTAGTTGTTTCGTATGAAAAAGATACACGTAAAGGCGTCATTTGATCAATTTCTTCTTCTGTGTACAATGTTTGCATAACTAATGAAACTTTTGCTGCACCAGAACTGCAAGCACTTCCTTGTGAAACAGCGATACCAGCTAATTCTAATTCGAATCCGATTAAGGCATCATGAAATGGTAATTTGATGCTTAATAATGCATACAAACTTTTGTCTAAATCATCTGATAATCCATTGAAAGAAACGCCTGGAATAGCTGCTTTTAATTGATCGATTGTATATTGTTTAATTTCTTTGATGTGATTAACATGAGCTTCTAACTCATCAATTGCTAAATCAAAAGCTTTTGAAAGTCCAACAATTCCGTATACGTTTTCGGTACCAGAACGCATTCCTCTTTCTTGTCCTCCTCCAGCAATCAAGGCTTTTAAATGCGAAGCTTTTTTTGCATATAAAAATCCAGCACCTTTTGGTCCATGAATTTTGTGTGCTGAGCAAGAAGCGAAATCCATTCCCAAATCTTGGAAATCTAAATCGTAATGACCAACTGTTTGCACCGTATCTGTGTGGAACAATGTATTATTTTCTTGACACAATTGCGAAATACGTTTAATATCTGTTAAATTTCCAATTTCGTTATTAGCATGCATCAAAGAAACCAATGTTTTTTTAGATTGATCTTTAACTAATTCCTCTAATTGAGCATAATCAATGTCTCCATTTTTTTGAATATTGATGCGGATTACTTCAACTTTTCCACGATATTCTAAATCTTTGATACTTTCTTGTACGCATTTGTGTTCCATATCCGAAGTAATGATACGTGTAACATCTAAATCATTTACACAAGAACGTATAATCGTATTGTTAGATTCTGTCCCACAAGAAGTAAAATAAATTTCGGCAGGAGAAATATTTAAACGCTGCGCAATGTTCTTTCGAGCCATTTCTATAAGTGCCTTGGCTTCTCTACCAAAAACGTGGGTAGAAGATGGATTTCCGAAAACATTTTTCATCACATTTGCCATTTCGTCAACTACTTCTGGACGAATTGCTGTGGTTGCTGCATTGTCTAAATATACTCTTTGCATTATCGATTATTTACTGTATTGTTGTTTACTTTGAGGTTTTGAACAACAAATTTAAGTAAAATGTAAGGATTGAAAAAGTAAAATGTTATTTAAAACGCATCAAGTCCGAAGACAAAAATCTCCACTCAGGTGTAAGAAGTATGCCTTCTTTTGCAATATACCATGGTGAGATTAAATCGTTGCTTGGATTAGAAAGAATATGAATGTCTTGACTTGGATAATAACTTTGAGCCAAAATGAATATATTATTCCCATTTTTATCTTTCGCTAAATCAATTACCATTACAGCATGACTTTTTATATTTCCCTTTTGAAAAAATACATCGCCAATTTGAATCTCTTTGATAGAGATTGGTTTTAATAATTCAGCAATTGTATTTGAATTTGTATTTTCTAAATAATAGATCAAATATTGCATGTATTTCGTATGAGAATAATCTCCTTTTACATAGTCAGTGTAAGGAATTGGCTTTGTAGAAATTTTAGACAATTTATCTATTTCATTGTATTTTTTCGAACGGAAGAAATACTCTAAACGCAAACTCATCATCGCATTTGCATTAAACTGTACATTTTTTTTGGGTTGTTCTAAATCTAAAACTCCTACATATATATTTGGATTAGATTTTTTTTGACCATCAAAAGAATAAACAGCTGTATTATTGTTTTTGAGCGGAAGGTTATTTATCCATTTACCAAAATCTGTATAATTTTGATTCCTTTCATAATTTGGAGGTGTATCAAATCTCTTGAAAATCTTTAATTCACGTGTATGAACTAAACTACTTTCTTCATTTTCAAGCAATTCATTATTTGAAGATGATTTTAAAATCTGTGTGTTACAAGATGATAAAATGGTAAAAAACGATAGAGTTAAAAAAAATGTATTCTTAAAAATTTTCATTGAAATGTTGAAAAAAACGTGCTATTCTTTGGTTAAGAGTTGAATTTGATCTCTTAATTCGGCTGCTTTTATAAAATCTAAATTTTTTGCAGCATTTTCCATTTCTTTCTGCAATTTTTGTACCAATTTCTCTTTATCTTCTGTCGAATAATTTTCATTAATCTCTGCTGCTTGTTGAATCAAATGTTTTTGTTCGTAAGGATTTTCTTCAAAATCTGCTGCAGCTAAACTTAGTTTCGTTATTTTTTTGTTTAAAGCTTGCGGAACTTTATTGTGATCTTTGTTGTATTTCATTTGAATTTCACGACGACGATTTGTTTCATCAATCGTTAATTGCATACTATCTGTAATTCTATCTGCGTACATAATCGCCAAACCATTCACGTTACGAGCAGCACGACCAACCGTTTGCGTTAAAGAACGATGACTTCTTAAAAAACCTTCTTTATCAGCATCCAAAATTGCTACTAGAGAAACTTCAGGTAAATCTAAACCTTCTCTCAAAAGATTAACTCCAACCAAAACATCAAATAATCCAGCGCGTAAATCAGCCATAATCTGAACACGTTCTAATGTATCCACATCAGAATGAATATAACGACATCGAACGCCATATTTTGTCAAATATTTCGTTAACTCTTCCGCCATTCGTTTCGTTAAAGTAGTGACCAAAACACGTTCGTCTAACTCTACTCGTTTATTGATTTCTTCCATCAAATCATCGACTTGATTTTGTGTTGGACGAATTTCAATAATTGGATCTAATAATCCTGTTGGACGAATGACTTGCTCTACAACAACTCCTTCCGATTTTTCTAATTCATAATTCGCAGGTGTTGCTGAAACATAAATCACTTGATTTTGTAAAGCTTCAAATTCTTCGAATTTTAACGGACGATTGTCCATTGCAGCTGGAAGTCGGAAACCATATTCTACTAAATTCTCCTTGCGCGAGCGGTCTCCACCATACATTGCATGAACTTGAGAAACTGTAACGTGCGACTCATCAATCACCATCAAATAATCTTCTGGGAAATAATCTAACAAACAGAATGGACGAGTTCCTGGTTCGCGACCGTCTAAGTATCTCGAATAATTCTCGATTCCAGAACAATATCCCAATTCTTTGATCATTTCCAAATCGAATTCAGTACGTTCTTGCAAACGTTTTGCTTCGAGATGTTTTCCGATTTCATGATAATATTCAACTTGTTTACCCAAATCGATCTGAATATCAGCAATTGCACCATTTAAAGTGTCTTTAGAAGTAACAAAAAGATTGGCTGGATAAATATTAATTTTATCTAATTTAGTTGAAGTTTTACCTGTTTCTACATTGAAAACTGAGATTTCTTCGATTTCATCACCAAAGAAATTAATTCTGATTCCATCATCCGCATAAGCAGGGAAAATATCTAATGTATCTCCTTTAATTCTAAAATTTCCGCGTTGAAAAATACCTTCTGTTCTCGAATATAAAGCTTGGACTAATTTATGCAAAAAAGCTGTTCTCGAGATAATTTGCCCCGTTTCAATCTGAATCACATTTTTATGAAATTCTGTTGGATTTCCAATACCATATAAACACGAAACTGAAGCCACAACCAAAATATCGCGACGACCAGAAAGTAGGGAGGAAGTTGTACTTAAACGAAGCTTTTCAATTTCTTCATTAATTGATAAATCTTTCTCAATATAGGTTCCTGATGAAGGAATGTAAGCTTCTGGTTGATAATAATCATAGTAAGAAACGAAATATTCGACTGCATTATTCGGAAAAAATTCTTTGAATTCCATATACAACTGTGCCGCCAACGTTTTGTTATGTGCCAAAACTAAAGTTGGACGTTGCACATCTTGTACAACATTCGCGATTGTAAATGTTTTACCAGAACCTGTAACACCCAAAAGTGTTTGATAACGATCATTATTTAGAATACCATTTGATAATTCTTCAATAGCTTTTGGTTGATCACCAGTTGGCTTGAATTCAGAATTTAATTGAAACTGCATTCTACAAATTTACAAATTATTCAGATAAAAAAGGATTGTTATGAATTGTGATTTTACATAGAAGTTGATAAAAAATAAAAAGGCGACTTTAAGTCACCTTTTCATCAAAACCACAAAAAAATGAGAAAACTGTTTACTTAGTAAACAAACTTCCTTCCATTATTACAAGCTATTGCCCGCTATAACCATTGCAAATATATGTCGGTTTTCTGTGCGTGCACAATAATTTGTAATACTTTGTTTTATTGGTGTCGATAAAAGTTATTTATAATAGTGTTAAAACGTCTGATTACAACGTTTTCGTTGATTTGAATAAACTTTATAGTGTTAAGTTTACACTAGCGAATTTTCGCTAAATTCCATAATTTATCTAATTCGGAAATGGTTAAATCAGCTATGTTTTGACCATTTTCTTTCGCGATTTCTTCTAATTTCTGAAAACGTGTGATAAATTTTTTGTTCGATCTTTCTAAAGCATCTTCAGAATTGATGCCATTAAATCGTCCATAATTAATCAAAGAAAATAAAATGTCACCAAATTCCATCTCTTTATCTGTTGGATTTTGTTCTTCTTTGAATTCATTAATTTCCTCGATAATTTTATCAAAAACTTGATCAGAATTTTCAAATTCAAATCCAACACCTTTTACTTTGTCTTGAATTCGGTAAGCTTTTACCATTGCTGGGAGAGAAGTAGGAACGCCAGAAAGTACAGATTTGTTACCTTCTTTTAGTTTGATTTGTTCCCAATTTTGAAGCACCTTTTCTTCTGTATTTGCTTCTACATCGCCGTAAATATGTGGATGACGATGAATTAATTTGTCACAAATACCATTTAAAACATCAGCAACATCGAAGTTGTTTTGTTCTGATGCGATTTTAGAATAAAAAACTAGGTGAAGAAAAACATCACCTAGTTCTTTTTTTATTTCATCCGAATCTTTTTCGATGATGGCATCCGAAAGTTCATAAATTTCTTCGATAGATAACGTACGCAACGTTTCCATTGTTTGTTTACGATCCCACGGACATTTTTCACGTAATTCATCCATTATATCCAACAATCTTTCGAAAGCCTGTAATTGATCTTTACGTGTATTCATCTCTAATTATTCAGCGTCTTTATCTTTTTTTGCTGTTGTTTTTTTAGCAGCAGTTTTTTTAGCAGGTTTTTCTTCAGCGTCTTTTTTGTCAGCAGCCTTTTTAGCAGGAGCTTTCTTTTTTGGTTTTTCTTCCACAACAACTTCTTCTGTAGCTTCTACTTCAGCAACAGGAGCTTCTTGTGCTTGTTGAGCAGCCATTGCAGCTTCTACAGCAGCTAAGTCGATGTTTAATAATCCGTTTTTGTGTAAGATATTATACCATTGGAATAATTTTTTCAAATCAGAATCATAAACTCTTGAATCGTCATATTCTGGTAAAACTTCTTCCATATATTTACGCAATTCTGCACCAGAAGTTTTGTAATCGATCGTTTCTCCTCCGTTTTCTTTTTTGTAAATTCTGAAGAAAACTTCAGCCAAAGGAAATTCTTGTGATACTCCGTAAATAGCAACGTTGTCTAATAAACTAACATTGTAGTTAGAAGCGATTGAGATTTTTTTACCTTTTTCTAAATCTTCAACAACAAAACCACCTCTTGTTTGAGAAACTAAACGGTATAATCCTGGTTTTCCTGAAATTGCGATAACTCTTGATAAATCCATATTCTATTATGTTTAAGGGTCTATGAAGGGAATTTCATTTTGTAACTCGTGTTTACTTTCCCTTTTGTTATATTTTTTAATTTATTACTTATTAATTTCTTTTTAAAGCTCGAAATATAGTCAATAAAAAGCTTTCCTTCCAAATGATCGTATTCGTGTTGAATAACTCGAGCGCGAATATCCGAAAAAGTTTCGGTATGTTTCACCCAATTTTCATCAAAATATTCTAAAGTTACCGATTCTGGACGTGTTACATCTTCGTGAATGTGAGGAATACTCAAACATCCTTCTGTAAAAGCCCATTCATCACCTTCAGAACTACTGATTTTTTTTGGATTGATGAAAACTCGTTTGAAATCTTTTAATTCATCTTTTACATCATCATAATCTTCATCTTCTTCGAAAGGCGAGCAATCAACAACAAATAAACGTATATCTTTCCCGATCTGAGGCGCTGCGATACCAACTCCGTTAGAGTCATACATTGTATCGAACATATTTTGGATCAGTTCTTGTAAATTTTTATAATCTTGATCGATTTCTTGTGAAACTTTACGCAAGACAGGATCTCCGTAAGCTACAACTGGTAATACCATTTTCTGATCTTTTTTTATTAATTTAACGGCAAAGATACAATTTGTTATAGTTTATGTGATAAAAATGATTGTAAAATTATTACGGCACTCACTTTATCGACCATTCCTTTTTCTTGACGTTTTTTCTTTTTCATTCCTCCAGCAAACATTGCTTGAGAAGCCATTTTTGAGGTAAACATCTCATTTTCACGATGAATTTTAATCAACGGAAATTGTTCAGAAAATTTTTTCAAAAAAGGTTGAATTTGATTTTCAATCTCATTTAATTCTCCTGAAAAACGAACAGATAATCCAACTACAAGGTCAGAAACGTTTTCTTTCTCGATATATTGTTTCAAGAAATCCATCAATTTTGATGTATCAATTGTATCAACTGGCGAAGCTATAATTTGCAATTCATCGGTTACGGCAACGCCTGTTCTTTTTCCTCCGTAATCTAACGCTAATATTCGTGACATTTGGCAAATTTAAAAAAACGATTCAATAATAAATAATCTCTATGAAATCCCTTGATTATAATTTTTATATTTGTGGCTATTATTAATAAAGATGGAGAATTTAAAACAAATCATAGAAAAAGCTTGGGACAATAGAGAATTGTTACAAGAAGAGTCAACACAAATTGCAATTCGTGAAGTAATTGAGTTAATCGATAACGGACAATTACGTTGTGCAGAACCAGTTGGAGAAGATTGGCAAGTAAACGAATGGGTGAAAAAAGCAGTTGTAATGTATTTCCCAATTCAGAAAATGGAAACTTTAGAAGCTGGAATTTTTGAATACCATGATAAAATGGAATTGAAACGTAATTATGCTGAAAAAGGAATTCGTGTTGTTCCAAATGCTGTTGCTCGTTATGGTGCGTATATTTCTTCGGGAGTTATTTTAATGCCTTCTTATGTAAATATTGGTGCATATGTGGACGAAGGAACAATGGTTGATACATGGGCTACTGTAGGTTCTTGTGCTCAAATTGGGAAAAATGTTCACTTATCTGGTGGTGTAGGAATTGGTGGAGTTTTAGAACCATTGCAAGCTGCTCCAGTAATTATCGAAGATAATGCATTCATTGGATCTCGTTGTATCGTTGTAGAAGGAGTTCGCGTAGGAAAAGAAGCGGTTTTAGGAGCAAATGTTGTTTTAACAGCATCGACTAAAATTATTGATGTGACAGGTGATGAACCAATTGAAATTAAAGGTTATGTTCCTGCTCGTTCAGTTGTAATTCCAGGTTCTTACACGAAAAAATTTGCTGCAGGTGAATACCAAGTTCCTTGTGCATTAATCATCGGAACACGTAAAGAATCTACAGATAAAAAAACTTCATTAAACGATGCATTGCGCGAGCATAATGTAGCGGTTTAATTAGAACTAAATTTTTTAAAATATAATCCTCAGCAGTTTTGTTGAGGATTTTTTTATTTTCGAATCAAACATATTTTAGTAGTTTTGCTTTATAACTATGTTTTATGAAAATTTTGATTATCCAACACAAGATGATAGGCGATGTTTTAATCACATCATTGTTGTGCGAAAATATCAAAAAAGCTTATCCAAATGCTATTGTTGATTATTTAATCAATAGTAATACTTTGCCTGTTTTAGAGAATAATCCGTACATCAATCATAAAATTGTTTTCGATGAAAAAGAAAACAAAGGCTTGATGAATTTGATTAAATTCTCGAAAAAAGTTAATCAAAATAAATACGATATTGTAATTGATGCTTACTCAAAATTACAGAGTTGGGTAGATGTTTTTATTAATAACGCACAAAAAAAAATATCGTACAAAAAGATTGGAAGAACGTTTTTGTATACAGATAATGTAGAAAAACATGACGAACCAAATTCATATTTAGGTTTAGCAATCGAACATCGTTTGTCTTTATTGAAGCCTTTAGGAATTGAAATTCCTTTGGCTACCGAACCAAAATTGTATTTAACGGAAGATGAAATAAATTTCGCAAAGGGTTTATTTATAAAACATCAAGTTGATTCTACTCGTAAAACGGTTATGATTAGTTTGCTTGGTTCTGATCCTTCAAAAACTTATCCGTTGAATGAAATGGCAAAAATGGTTGATTTTATTGGTCAACATTATAATGTCAATATTTTATTCAATTATTTTCCGAAACAGTTACCACAAGCCAAGGAAGTTTATAATCAATTATCTGATGAAACCAAATCGAAAGTTTATTTTGAATTGTTGGGTAATGATTTGCGTCAATTTATTGCAATTGCAAATGAATGTGATGTGATTGTTGGAAATGATGGAGGGGCAATTAATATGTCGAAAGCTTTAGGGAAAAGATCATTTATTATTTTTTCTCCTTGGATTGATAAAAAAGTTTGGGCAACTTTCGAAGATGGAATTAATCACACAAGTGTTCATTTGAAAGATTATTTTCCTGAAAAACTTGGAGATTTAAACAATCGTCAAATAAAAAAACAAGTAAATGAATTTTATTCAATATTTGATTTCGAGTTGTTTAAAGAAAAGTTAGAAAATTTTCTAAACAATAACTCATTGGATAGGCAATTAATAAGTAATAATAACGTTGAAATAGAAACTAAAAAAGAATATTCTATAGAATCAATGTCTACTAAAATTTCAGCTTTACTGATTACTTATAATGAAGAAATAAATTTACATCGTTATTTAAATGATGTAGATTTTGCTGATGAAATTATTATTATTGATTCTTTTAGTACCGATAAAACAGAAGAAATTGCTCGTCAAAATCCTAAAACTAAATTTGTAAAACGTAAGTTTGATAATTTTACGAATCAACGTAATTATGGACTTTCTTTAGCAAAAAATGATTGGGTTACTTTTTTTGACGCAGATGAAGGAATCCCACTTGAATTAAAAAAAGAAATTGTTTCGGTTTTTAATCAGCAACCTACTTTTGATGCATATTTTGTTTATCGAAAATTCTTTTTTAAGAAGAAGCATATAAAATATTCGGGCATGCAAAATGATAAAGCTGTTCGAATTTTTAAAAAATCTAAATCTCAATATAAATCAGATAGAATGGTTCATGAGATTATAGAATGTAATGGTAGAACAGGTTATTTAACAAATAAACTTGATCATTTTACATTTGATAATGAAGAAGAATATTTAGATAAACTGAATAGTTATTCTCGCTTACGAGCACAAGAACTTCGTCTTAAAAATTTGAAACCATCATTTTATCATTATACGATAAAACCTGCCTATCGTTTTTTTAATTATTTCGTAATGAGACTTGGTTTTTTAGATGGAAAAGATGGTTATACAATCGCGAAACTACACGCAATTTCTGTTGCAAATCGTTATAAATATTTAGACGAAATTTATAGAAAAGAAAATCAAAACTTAGGTTAAATAAAGAAGTTTAAGATTTTATTATACATTTGTCATACATTAAAAATAATACAATGAAAGCATATGTTTTTCCAGGACAAGGTGCTCAATTCTCTGGAATGGGTAAAGACTTGTACGAAAATTCTGAAATCGCAAAAGAATTATTTGATAAAGCAAACGAAATCTTAGGATTTGATATAAAATCAATTATGTTTGAAGGTTCTGCAGAAGACCTAAAACAAACAAAAGTTACACAACCAGCAGTTTTTTTACATTCTGTTATTTTAGCGAAAATTTTACCAGATTTTAAACCAGAAATGGTTGCAGGACATTCTTTAGGAGAAATTTCTGCTTTAGTTGCAAATGGAACTTTAGACTTTGAATCTGGATTAAAATTAGTTTACAAACGTGCTTTAGCAATGCAAGCTGCATGTGAAGCTAATCCATCTACAATGGCTGCAATCTTAGGGTTAGAAGATAAAATTGTAGAAGATGCTTGTGCAGAAATTGATGGAGTTGTAGTGGCTGCAAATTACAATTGTCCAGGTCAGTTAGTGATTTCTGGAGAAATTGAAGCGGTTAATGTAGCATGCGAAAAACTGAAAGAGTTAGGTGCAAAACGAGCATTAGTTTTACCAGTAGGAGGAGCTTTTCATTCACCTTTAATGAAACCTGCTGAAGAAGAATTAGCACAAGCTATTGAAGAAACAACATTCAATACTCCAATTTGTCCAGTTTATCAAAATGTAAGCACAACAGCTGTTACAGATCCTGCTGAAATTAAGAAAAACTTGATTGCTCAATTAACTGCTCCTGTAAAATGGACGCAATCTGTTCAAAATATGATTGCTGATGGTGCGAGTGAATTTATTGAGGTTGGACCAGGAAATACTTTACAAGGTTTAGTGAAAAAAATAAACAGAGAGGTCTCAACTTCTTCGGCACAAATCTAAACGAAATGAAAACATACCGTTCCAATGGAAAATTATTCCTTATCGGGGAATATATTGTAATTGATGGAGCGAAAGCATTTGCATTGCCCACGAAATATGGGCAATGTTTGTTTGTAGAAAATTCATCAGAAACTGAGAATTTAATCACTTGGAAAGCGACGAAATTTGATAATTCTATTTGGTTTGAAGCTGAAATTAGATCGAATGATTTAGAAATAATTTCTTCTACAAACGAGAAATTAAGTCAATCATTACAAAATATTTTAAAACAAGCTAAATCATTAAATCCTGATTTTTTCAATTCTAATAACAGTTATCAATGTTTAACGAAGTTAGAATATCCACAAGAATGGGGATTGGGTAGTAGCTCGACTTTGATTGATTTGATTAGTCAATGGATTGAAATAAATCCGTTTGAATTGAATCAATTAACCTTCAATACAAGTGGTTATGATATTGCTTGCGCGCATCATCATCAACCGATTTTGTTTTCGAATAATCCAATTGAAGTGGAAGATTTAGAATTGAATTGGAATTTTAAAGATCAACTTTATTTTGTTTATCTTAATCAAAAGCAAGATACGCAAGCCGTTGTGGGAAATCATTACAAAAACAAACCAAAAAATCAGAAAATGATTCAAGAACTTTCAGATTTGGTTGTTCAAGCAACTAAAGTTGAGAGTTTAACTGATTTAGAATCTATTTTAGATGAATATCAAGCACGATTAGGTGATTTTATGCAAATTCCACAAGTTAAAGAATTGTATTTTCCAGATTATTTAGGAACTATAAAAAGTCTTGGAGCTTGGGGCGGAGATTTTGTTTTGGTGACGTATAGAGAAGGAATGCACGATTATTTTAAAGAAAAAGGATATGAGATTATTATTCCATTTTCTGAAATGATAAAATAACAAAAAAGCAGATTTGATTTCAAATCTGCTTTTTTGTTATTGTTTTTTACCAATCACGGCTTTTAATTTCTTTTTTCGAGCTTGTTTTGTTTGAAATTTATGTTGGAATTCTTGCGTTTTATTCCACATAGCTTCAATAACTTCCTGTTCTGGTTTATTAATAAGTTTCGCATATTCTTTTCCCATAATTTCTATCATTTCTTTTTGAGGAGTTAGACGAGAAAAGTTTTTCATTCGAATATCAAAACTCATTGAATTGTGAAAATTCATACGATTCAAATCAACTAAATAAAATTCATATTGATTTTCTCCAACTTGCTTGATTAAAGTATTTCCAGGAGAATGATCCAAAAACTCAATTCCCGCTTCATGTAAATCAAATGTGAATTTTGTAAACTGTTTCAAAATTTCGTTTCGGTTTTCCCAAGTTGGAATTTCAACTAATTCACGATAAGTTAAATCAGCTTCAACTAATTCACAGAAATAGTAACTATTATTAAAACTTATAGGAGTTTTATTTTCTACAAATGCAATAGGATATGGTGTCAAAAAACCTAAATCAATCAATCGTTTTGCATATTCATAAGATCGTTCTGCTTTTGATTTTCTAAAGAATCGATAAACAAATTTATTGATTATATTAGGAATCTTAAATGATTTAATCGTTGCAATTTTACCCGACTCTAATTTCTTTTTTTTGATAGAATTTCTTGTGCCTTTTGCAATATAATCATCAATCAGATCAAAATTATCAATAATAGATTTGATTTCGGTTTGCGTGGTTTTATAATTATTATTTACGACAATTTTTTGTGTCATTTTTCAAAATATTATAATTAATATAGAAAAAATCTATATTTCATTTTAATCTGTCAAAGATATGTCTATTTTTGCTGAAAAATACTCTCGATATTATGAATAATTTGAAGAAAGTAGGGATTATTGTTCCAATTTATAGAGATTTTTTAGACGAATTTGAAAAAAAATCTTTGGAAAGTATAATTCAACATTTCAATGGTTTTGAAATTATTTTTGTGGCTCCACAAGGTTTGACAACTTCTAATTATTCATCTTTTTTTAGTAAAATCAATGATTTTCGTATAGAATATTTCAGTTCAAATTGCTTCGATTCCATTGATGGTTATAATCAATTGTTATTAGAAAAATATTTTTATAAAACTTTTGAAGAGTTCAAATATATATTGATTTGTCAATTGGATGTTTATGTTTTTAAGAATGAAGTTGTTTAAACAAATAAG
>NZ_DJBB01000040.1:0-91709 GCF_002429865.1 Empedobacter sp. UBA5987 | reverse complement strand
TTATCTAAATGCACTACGGGTAAAAGACATTATATTTTTTTATACAAAATGATTTTGTTTTTATACAAAAACCCGCAATTCTTCGGTTTTGTATAAAATACGCATTGGTTCGTATAAATTTGAATTTGGGACTAATTTTTTGCTTTTTATTTACGTCGAAAAATTAGTAATATGTCGCATGCAAAAGTGTTAAAATTATATAATCTTATAGACGAAACTTCGTTATCTGAAGAACAACTTGAATGTAAAATTATTCAAATAGTTGATCTTATTCGATTTATAGAAATTTACAATGATTCTATTTTGATCAAAGATTTTTTGAAATACAATTGTAGCATTATTTCCCATGAAAACAAATCAATCGGAATTGTATTTTGTGAGCAACTCGAAGAAATTGAATCACTTATAGCCACACAAAAACTTTTGATGATAAAGGATAAAGAATTTCTGAATGAATTATGGATTGTTTTTGTTAAAGATTATCAACAATCAATTAATATTGAAAGTATTAGGAATGATCGTAAACTCAATCTTTTTGACAAGATTTTTAATTTCAATTTTTATAAACAAACAATTTTACAAGCCAGATAATAGCCATGAAATTAATTAAAACGTCAACAATATTATTTTGTCTTCTAACAAATGTTACCAATGTATATGGGCAAGACAATAAGGAAATAAAAGAACAAGATAGTATTTCCAAAAAAGCCTATATATATTTGACGCAACAATTTTCTGTTGCAAGACCATTGAATGTAGAATACACTTATGCCACGCCAACAAAATTTACTTCGAAAACGGATGGGAACAAAACTGATGGTAATCGAATTAATCATTATTCACAACTGAATATCAGTACAAATATCAATATTTTGAAAAAAAAGAATTGGATTCTTAGTACGACTCTTGGTTATAAGAATACCAATATGGATATAGAATTTGCTGAACCAACGTTTCAAGAAACAAAAAATGTAGATATTAATGCACATTATCTCTATGAATCCTTGAATTTGGCTTATAGTACAAAACTTTTTAACAAGCCTACTTTTCTAAGTTCTAGTCTTATTTTTGATGGTAGCGACAAATATTTTGGTCGAGTAAAAGGACTTGTAACAGGAAATATTTTATTAAAATCTACAGATCGAACTAAAATATTAGTAGGATTAGGATTGAACATTGATGAAAGTACTAAAACACCTGTAATTCCAATGTTTACCTTACAACATAGATTTAATAATGACTTTTTTGCAGATATTATTTTACCAAAACAAATTCTTTTCAGAATGCATCCTTTCAAAAATTCTCGATTATCAATAGGAACTGAATTGGAAGCAAACACGTTTTATTTATATCATTTGAATCCCAATAATTTATCTGAAAAATACGAATACAGACAAGTCGATTTAAATAATGGATTGAAGTACGAATATTTATTAAAACACAACTTTATTATCATTGCCAAAACAGGAGTAAAAACGCTAATTACAAACGGTTTATTTAATAAAAAAGACACGTTTGATGACAAGTTTTTCTCTTCGACACAAGATCCTTCGTTTTATTTTAATGTAGGACTTTCTTATAATCCTTTTGTAAAAAAGCGAAAATAAATCAGTTATTGTCTCCCCAAAAAAAGCCTTACAATAAGTATCGAAAGGCTTTTTAAATCTATCAACTATTAACTACTTGGGTAGTTATTACCTTTTGCAATGTTGCGAAATAAGACGATTTCCTTTAAGATAAATACAGGGATTTGTTCGTTAAGAATTCAAAAATTTTAAGATGGTTAAAGCGACTACTATAATTAAAATAGAAACAATAACGACATCTTTATAATTGATTGTTTTCGAACCAAATCCAACTTTTTTTGATTTACTTATCTTTTTAGATTGCATCAGAAGGATTTTTTAGTTGATACAAATATAGATTATAAATTTAATTGATTAAGAAGTTTATAATTAAATAATTGTAAAAATTACAATGTAATTATAAGGTAAATTATAACAAACAAAAAACCTCAAGTGATTCACTTGAGGTTTTGTTATTTTTCTGCTTCTATAACGTTATTTAAGCTATTCTTTTGATTTTTTTGACGCTCTTTTTCTTCGTCAGATAATTTATCTTCAAGATTTTTTTTCACATCATTCAGCATTTCTTTGAATTTTTCGGGCTGCATCATATAATATTTGTAGCTCTCCGAAAACTGATGAAACGTGATATCATAACTTTTCATAATATCTACGGCATCTTTTGCTAAATCTATACTTTGATCTTGGTTTTGAGTAGGGAACATTTGTAAACCTTGTTGACTAATGTATAAATCTGTAAGAATATCAATCATTTCAGATTGATTGATGAGATCTTTTGGTTTGTCGTAATTTTTTGGTGCACAACTAAAAATACTCAAAAAAATCAGTGATAGAAAGATCAAGTTTTTCATAATTTACCAAATATTTTTCTTAATCGTAACGAAATTACACCAAAAACGGCTTCTCCAATAATATCAGAACTAATTTTTGATTCGCCTAAAGTTCTGTCCGTAAAAATAATCGGAACTTCTTTTAGCTTAAACTTCTTAATCCACGTTTTATACTTCATTTCAATCTGAAAACCATAACCTTTGAATTGTATTTTATCCAAATCCAAAGATTTCAACACGTTTGCTCTATAACCAACAAACCCTGCTGTGGCATCATGAACAGGTAGTCGAGTGATGATGCTCACATATTTCGATGCAAAATAAGACAATAAAACTCTATTCATTGGCCAATTCACAACATTTACACCATTAGAATAGCGAGAACCAATTGCTAAGTCGGCACCATCTGCTAATGCTTGGTATAAGCGAGGTAAATCATTTGGATTATGTGAAAAATCTGCATCCATTTCGAAAATATATTCGTAATTATTTGCCAAAGCCCACTTAAATCCATGTACATAAGCGCGTCCTAAACCATCTTTTGTGGTACGAATTTCTAAATGCAAACGTCCATTAAATTCAGGAATCAAACGTTTTACAATATCATTCGTTCCGTCAGGAGAACTGTCGTCAACAATAAGCACATCAAATGCTCCGTCAACAGCCAAAGCTGCACGAATAATGGCTTCTATGTTTTCTTTTTCGTTGTAGGTCGGGATAATAACTAATTTGTCCGACATAAATATTATTTTGTGGGCATAAAGATAGTTATAAGATTGTTAGTCTTTTGTATTTTTGAAAAAATTATGAAAACAAACGATTTAATCTCGATAGGAAAAAATACACTTGGCAATGATACTGTTCTTATTGCTTTGACGGTGTGTTTGTTATTGGTTTGTGCAGCAAAATACTTGTTTGCGAAAAATTTCAAAACGCTAGATAATAAAACCGAATACATGAGTTTTACGGATGATAATACGACGTTATTTAGTTTTATTGTTAATGGTGTGACGGTTTTGCTGATAAGTTTGTTGTTGGTTTCTTATTTTGATATCAATTATAATCATATTCCAAATTTTAAGTTTTATTATCTTTCACGTGTCGGAATTACCTTTGGTGTAATCAGTTTGATTATGCTTTTTAGGTTGATGATTGAGGTAATTTTTTATCGTGTTTTCTACGAATCTAGTTCTGTTTCATATTTTATGAAAAGCTCGAGTTTTGTCAATGCAAAAAATGTTTTACTCTTACTTATTATTTGTTTTTTGTTTTTTTACACACAAATTAACAAAGATTACTTGATGGTGATTGGCTTTATTTTGTTGTTTTTGAATAGAATATTCGAAATTTATCATATATACGCAAAACAAATAAGTGACAATAAATCAGTTTGGTATTATAATATTTTGTACCTTTGCACCCTAGAAATTTTACCTATAATGGTATTAGCAAAACTATTAATTGTAGGTAAAGTAATCTAAAATTACTATGAAAGTTAAATCAATATTAGTATCTCAACCTAAGCCTCAGGCAGAAAACTCGCCATACTACGAGATTGAAAAAAGAAATAAAATCAAAATTGATTTTAGACCATTTATCCAAGTTGTCGGAATAGACGCTAAAGAAGTAAGACAACAAAAAATTGACTTTAGCAAAGTGACTGCTGTAATTTTTACAAGTAGAAACGCTATTGATCATTTTTTCCGTTTAGCAGAAGAAATGCGCTTTACTGTTCCTGACTCTATGAAATATTTTTGCGAATCAGAAGCAATTGCATTCTATTTACAGAAATACATTGTTTACAGAAAACGTAAAATTTATATTGGAGAAAAAGTTTTTGCGGATATGGTGCCTTTATTTAAAAAGCACAAAGACGAAAACTTTTTATTACCAGCATCTGATGTTTTAAAACCAAATGTTCCTACTTTACTAGATAGTTTAGGATTAACTTGGCAAAAAGCAACTTTGTTTAGAACTGTTTCGAGTGATTTATCTGATTTGTCTGATGTAAAATACGATATTTTAGTATTTTTTACACCTTCAGGAATCAAATCATTATTCGAAAATTTCCCAGATTTCGTGCAAGAAAATACAAGAATTGCCGTTTTCGGGAAATCGACAGTAGATCAAGCAAAAGAGATGGGATTACGTGTAGACATTGAGGTGCCAACACCACAAACGCCTTCAATGACAATGGCGTTAGATAAATACGTGAAAGAAGCAAATAAATCAAAATAATATTCGCTTTACCCTTCTCTCTAATTAAAAAATATGTAAATTGAAGAGATGGAAAAAAGATGGGAAATAAAAGAACAGCCCAATACTGAAGTTGTTAAGGATTTAAGAGAATCGCTTAACATTTCTGAGGTGCTTGCTATTTTATTAGCCCAACGTGGAATTACGAATTTTGCGCAAGCCAAATCGTATTTTAATCCATCCTTAGACGAATTGCATGATCCTTTTTTGATGAAAGGAATGTCTGATGCGGTTTCACGTATCAAAAATGCAATTGATGACGAAGAAAATATCTTAATATTTGGAGACTACGATGTAGATGGAACGACAGCCGTAACTTTGTTTTACGAATTTCTGACTTCTATCTACTCGAAAGTCTTTTTTTATATTCCAGACCGAAATAATGAAGGTTATGGAATCTCTCAACAAAGTATAGAATTCGCTGTACAAAACAATATTTCACTTGTAATTGCTTTAGATTGTGGAATAAAAGCACATGAAGAAATAAAATATGCCCAATCAAAAGGCATCGATTATATTATTTGTGATCACCATTTACCAGATCGTTCTGTGCCAAAAGCGTACGCCGTTTTAGATCCGAAACAAAAAGGTTGTCGTTATCCTTACAAAGATTTGAGTGGTTGTGGCGTTGGGTTTAAATTGGTGCAAGCTTATACAGAGAAATTCAACCTTCCGAAAGAAAATCTTTTGCCACTTTTAGATTTAGTTGCAGTAAGTATTGCGGCTGATATTGTTCCAATTACAGGAGAAAATCGTGTGTTGGCCTATGCTGGCTTGAAACGATTAAATTCAGATCCTCGTTTGGCTTTTCAGCAATTAATTCCGACTAATATTAAAAATAATGTCAATATTTCTAATGTTGTTTTTTCTATTGCACCAAAAATTAATGCTGCAGGTCGTATAAAACATGGTTCGGAAGCGGTTCGTTTTATGTTGAGTACAGATGAAGAGGATTGCCGTAAATATTTGAATGATATTAATTCATTAAATAACGAACGCAAAACCTTGGATCTTGATATGACGCATGATGCACTCTTTCAATTGGATCAAATCAATACCAAAGAAAAATATTCGACCATTGTTTACGATGCGTCTTGGAATAAAGGTGTAATCGGAATTGTAGCTTCTCGTTTGGTCGATTTGTATTATAAACCAACCATTGTTTGCACGAAGAATAATGAAGGTGAAATTGTAGGTTCAGCCCGTTCTATTCAAGAGTTTGACATACATTCGGCAATCGAGAAAAACAAAGATTTGTTAACACAGTTTGGTGGACATATGGCTGCTGCTGGTTTAGCAATGAAAGAAGAAAATTTTGAAGAATTCAAGATTAGATTTGATCAAACAGTGAAAGAAATGTCGAATGGAAAACATTTTACGCCATCAATTTTGATCGATAAAGAGATTTCTTTTAACGATATGACACGTTCTTTCTTGGAATCGGTGATGCGAATGGCGCCTTTTGGACCAGATAATATGAATCCTGTTTTTATTTCGAAGGATTTATTAGCAACCGATTTCCGATTAGTTGGTAAAGAGCATGCACGTTTGTACGTACATCAGCGAGATACACGTATTACGTTTCCTGCAATTGGTTTCAAATTAGGGAAATTTGGACCAAAATTAGAGAAGGGACAATCGTTTGATATGGTTTACACAATCGGAATGAATTATTGGCAAGGAAAAGGAACTTGGCAATTGAATATCAAAGATATTCGCTTCAACGGTTAATGATTTCCTTCTACAACCAAGACCATTTCACCTTTCAAATTTCTTTTTTCGGCTATTTCGGCTAATTCAGTTAATGTACCGCGTAAAGTTTCTTCAAATTTTTTCGAGATTTCGCGTGATAAACTTGCTTTGCGTTCAGTTCCAAAAGCTTCGGCTAAATCTTTTAAAGTACGTCCAATTTTATGTGGAGATTCGTAGAAAATCATCGTTTTCTTTTCTTCTACTAATGAATCTAATTTCGATTTTCGACCTTTTTTCACAGGTAAAAATCCAACAAAAGTAAATTCATTATTTGGTAATCCAGAAACAACTAATGCAGGAACAAAAGCGGTTGCACCTGGTAAACATTCGATTACGATATTATTTGCTACACATTCTTTTGCTAATAAATAACCTGGATCAGAAATACCTGGAGTTCCGGCATCAGTAATAATCGAAATGATTTGACCATCTTTTAGCTGACGAATAATATCTTCAGTTGCTTGATGCTCATTGTGCATATGGTAGCTACGCATTGGAGTAGAAATTTCGAAATGTTTCAGTAAAATACCACTATTTCGCGTGTCTTCTGCCAAAATCACATCCGATTCTTTTAGCACATCAACCGCTCTAAATGTCATATCTCCCAAATTTCCGATTGGCGTCGGAACCAAATATAATTTTCCACTCATGCGACAAAGTTACAAAGTAATTTCAAAAGAAAAAGCCAGCAAATTAGCTGGCTTCCTATATTATTTCAAAATATCTGCTAAATCTGCAATATCTTCAGCCGAAACTTTGTCCAAAATTTTGTCTAAATCTGTTCTAGGAATATCTAATTTCGAATCGATAACCAATACATTTCGTAAACCGTTAATTCCAAAAATCATTTTCTTAACTCGTCCGCCATCTTCTTGTAATGAAATGTTCAAACGGCTGTCTTTCGCTTTGAATTTGACTAAGTTCTCATATTTTTCACCACGCATAGATGACTGCAAATCATTCATGATTCTTTTTTGCTTTCCTTGTCCAGCATCTGAAACAACAAAAACTTTAGCCGATTTTAAATAATTAAATAAATCTGTTCCACCAGCTTTTCCAGCTAATTTCAACGCAAAAGAAGGTAAAGGAATTACAGTAGATTGATTATCATATTTTTTGTAGAATTCTTGCATGTTGCTTGTTGTACCGCAAGATTGCAATGTTAACAATACTGCTATAAAAGATAAACCGATTATTTTTTTCATTGTTCTTGTGTTTATAAATTAGAAAAAGCTATTACAACTCTCGTACCGAAAATTATTAATTTTTAGGATTGTTGAATTTTTAGGTAGGAAAAAATCATTTCTAAAATCGATGAATCATCTAAACCAATCATTTGTTCTAATTCGGTAATCGAAGCGTGTTCGATAAATTCGTCTGGATAACCGTTGATTGTAATATTTCCTTTGTAATGTATTGAATTCAGAAACTCTAAAATTCCACTTCCGAAACCACCTTTTTTTATTCCATCTTCAAAAGTTAGAATGGTAGAATATTTTAATGAAATAGCTTTTAAGCGAGATTCATCCAAAGGCTTGATAAATGGAAAATCAATCAAAGCGACTTTATCTTGAAGATGATTTTGGATGATAATTTCTTCGATTCGAGAACTAATCAATCCAGTTGAAAGAATTGCTAATTGACTTCCTTCAAAAATAATTTCAGATTGACCGATTTCTATTTTTTTGACTTTAGAATTGCTTGTTTGGATATTATTTTTTGGATAACGAATAGCAAATGGTTGAGTTGTAAACTGCGCTGTGTACAATAGATTTTTGAAATCTTTTTCGTTTCGAGGCGAAGACACAATCATATTCGGAATTTCGCGCAAATACGCAATATCAAAATAACCATGATGTGTCGCGCCATCTGTACCAACGAATCCTGCACGATCAATACAAAATACAACAGGTAGATTCTGTAACGCTACATCGTGAATGACTTGATCGTATGCACGTTGTAAAAATGTCGAATAAATCATACAATACGGAATGGTATTTTTCGTCGCCAGACCAGCTGCAAACGTTACCGCATGTTGTTCTGCAATTCCGACATCAAAAACTCGTTTTGGGAAATCTTGATGACATTTCACCAAATTACTTCCTGTTAACATAGCAGGCGTTATCGCAACGATTTGTGAGTTATTTTCAAGTAATTGATGCATGGTTTCACCAAAAACATCTTGATACGATTTTTCTTTTTTCTTTGATTTTATTTCGCCCGTTTCTTTATCAAACAAACCTGGAGCATGCCATTTTACTTGATCGATTTCGGCTTGTTCGTAACCTTTTCCTTTTGTTGTTTTGATGTGTAAAACTTTTGGACCTCTGATTGAATCAGCTTTATTGAAAGCATTCAGTAATTCATCAAAGTTGTGCCCATCAATTGTTCCGATGAAATTTAAACCAAAATTGGTAAAGATATTTTCGGATTGATTTTCTAATGATTTAAAATGTTTTTTCAAACCACCAACCGAAGGATCAATTCCGATATCATTATCATTCAAAATCACTAAAACATCCAAATCTGTCGATCCAAGGTGATTCAATGCTTCTAAACTCATTCCAGAAGTAATTGATGCGTCACCAATAATTGCAATATGTTTTCTATTGATTTGATTGATTTTATCTGCTGTTGCCATCCCAACAATTGCTGAAATAGATGTAGAAGAATGTCCCGTTCCAAATGTATCAAACTCACTTTCTGTACGCGTTGGAAAACCAGAAATACCATCTTTCTGACGAAGAGAATCGAAAATTTGTTGACGACCAGTCAAAATTTTATGTGGATAACATTGATGACCTACATCCCAAATCAACAAATCTTTAGGTGTATTGTAGTGATAATGTAATGCAATCGTTAATTCAATCACACCCAAACTAGCACCTAAATGTCCTGGTTTTACACTCAAAGTATCCAAAATAAACTCGCGCATCTCGTGAGCTAAAGCAGTTAATTGAGACGCTTCAAAAGTCCTAAGTTCCTTAGGATGATTGATTTTTGAAAGTAGATTATCCATTATTCTTTTACAAAATTACATTTTTCTGAGGAATTTTCCGTACCTTTGCATGTTACAAAATTTAATGTAACATGTTCCAAATAGGAAAAACCCTTGTATCTGAAGAACTACTAAATGAAGATTTTGTTTGTAATCTTAACAAATGTAAAGGGATTTGTTGTGTAGAAGGTGACGCAGGAGCGCCTTTGAATGATGACGAACTAACTGTATTAGACGATATTTATGAAGATGTAAAACCTTATTTGCGTCCCGAAGGAATTGCGGTGATTGAGCAAGAAGGTAAATACACAATGGATACTGACGGCGATTGGGTAACTCCATTAGTCAATAATCGCGAATGTGCCTATTTAGTTTTCGAAGAAAATGGTTTTTCAAAATGCGGTATTGAAAAAGCATACGAAGACGGAAAGGTCGACTATAAAAAACCAATTTCTTGTCATTTGTATCCAGTTCGTGTTAAGGAATATTCAAATTTCACTTCTGTGAACTATGATGTATGGGATATCTGCTCAGATGCTTGTACCTTAGGAAAAGAATTGAAAGTGAATGTTGCAACATTTGCAAAAGATTCGTTGGTCCGAAAATTTGGACAAGAATGGTACGATGAATTAATGGCCATTCAACAAGAATTAAACAACCAAAAAAAGTAAAAAAAAAATTATTATGTCAATAACAAGAGCAAGAAGATCTACTGACGCTATTGAAAGATTATATATCTCTATGCGTCATTTATTTCATAGAGGAGTGTACCGTCCATCTGGTGCACCTGGAAAAATATTAAGAAATTTATTATTCGAAATTAATCCTGAAATCTACGGGTCAATGACAGATCCAAACAAAGTAGAATTAAGTGGGTTGATGTACGTTTTAGATCGTTTACCAGAAGGAATTGTAGAAACGCCATATGTGTCTTTTACATCTGACGAAGGTTATGATCGTTCTATTTTTACACCAATTATTCCTGCAAAACGTCGTCGTTTTTGCTATAGAATTGATGATGACCAGATGAATATCGAAATTTCTCGCGGTCGTTCTGACATTTATGATGTGTTAACGCACTTAACATTTTTATATAACGAAGCGGATAAAATCAGAAATAGAGCATTTAGTAACGAAACACTTTCTAAAAGTAGAGCGTGGGAATTTATCGAAAATGTTGCATTTAATGAAGTTGAAATTTCTCGAAAAGAACGCGAAGTTGCTTTGATGCATTTATCGACGATTTTAGGAAGAACATTTGAAGAAACACAAGAAATTCATCATTATTTCAGTAAAGCAGACGACAAAGATTATTTTTTCCGTGTAGTTTATTGGATGGGATATACTAGCCAACAAGATCGTATCGGAACAAAGAAACGTGAAATTACATTTACGTCAACTTTACGTGAATCGATTGGTCATCATATGATTGGAGAAAAATGGGCGAATGAAATCAAACGTGTATTATTCGAAAATAATCTTCAAGATAAAAACATTCACATCATTTCTGCTAATATGCATAGTGTGTCTAACATGTTGTATGCCTATGATGGATTAAAAAGAAAATACAAAAATGATGGTGTAGAAATTTACGAAGATTTGAGTGCGGCAAACAACAAAATGTTGCGCGATTCGTTAAATGAATACACTCAACAAAATGGTTTAGTTTACATCAAAGATCAATCAGGAACAAATATCGATGTTCAAATTATTGATTTATCTAAAGTAAACATTGCAAATTCAGCATTTTCTTATGCAAAAGATAAGAACAATGAGGTGATTATTGTGATGGATTATGCCTTTGGTGAGCAAGCATTTGAGGCGATGGATGAGTTGTTGAAACCATACAAAGTAGGAGATGTAAAATTCAAAATGAATGTAAAATCTGTTGCGATTATGGGTAAAGCTGGTATTCTTGAAGGAATAAAAGGTGATATAATGATTGCTACAGCGCATGTTTTCGAAGGAACAACAGATAATTATGTTTTTGATAACGAATTAACCGCTGCAGATTTCGAAGGACAAGGTTTAGGTGTTTATGAAGGACCAATGATTTCGGTTTTAGGAACATCATTACAAAATAAAGACGTTTTAGAGTATTTCAAAAATTCGTCTTTCCAAGCGATTGGATTAGAAATGGAAGGTGCGCATTATCAAAAAGCGATTCAGGTTGCGTCAAAAATTAGACATCACATCGATAAAGATGTTAAAGTAATGTATGCTTATTACGCTTCTGATAATCCGTTAGAAACAGGAAGTACATTGGCTTCTGGAGGTTTAGGATTAACAGGTGTAAAACCAACTTATCTAATCACACAAAAGATATTAGAAAAAATTATTAAATAAATTCAATGAAGAATTTTTCCATTTTAGGCTACGGTCATATTGGACGTGTACATCAACAAGCGATAGAAGAAACGGAAAATGCGCAATTAATTTCGGTGATTGATTTCAATTTACCAGAAGATTTACCTTTCAAAGGTTATTCAACACTTGAAAGTTTTCTGAACGAAGATCAAGAAACTGATGTTGTTGTGATTGCTACGCCAAATGGTTTGCACCGCGAACATGCGATTCGTTGTTTAAAAGCGGGAAAAAATGTTTTGATTGAAAAACCAATTGCATTAACTGTAGAAGATATTACTGAAATACTGAAAGTTGCTGACGAAAAGAAACTTAGAGTTTTTACGTCGATGCAGCTTCGTTTTTCTCCAGTTGTGCAATATGTAAAGAATTTGATAGATAATAATTCATTAGGGAAAATTTTCATGGTGAATATTAATTGCTATTGGAATCGTAACAAGAATTATTACAAGTTGCGTGAATGGCACGGAAACCAAGAAATGGATGGAGGTGTTTTATTTACTCAATTTTCGCATTTTGTTGATATCATGAATTTTTGGTTTGATGAGGTAATTTGTACAAATTCAAAAAGTTTCAATTTTACGCATCAAGAAGTGACAGAATTTGATGATTCGGGTTGTGTTGATTTTACTGCCGATGGAGCAATCGGACATATGATTTATACAACGTCAGTTTTCAATAAAAATTTCGAAAGTAATATCACGCTTATTGCTGAAAAAGGAACAATAAAGATTGGAGATCAATATCTTAATCAAATGATTTATTCTGATTTAAAAAATGTGTGTTGTTCAAACAAAATTTCTACTGAACAAAAGAATTTTCATCCTAACGCCATTGCCGAAATTTCTGACGCGTTAATCCGTCATAATGAATCTTTGTTAGATGGAAAATATGCTGTAAATTTAGTCAAGTTTATTTCGGATGCGAATCATTTGGCAACAGAAAATAAGCAAGAACTTAAAATAGAAAACTATGAAATTTCACACTCGTAAATGGGTAAAACCAGAAGATCTTAACCCAAACAAAACACTTTTTGGAGGAAAGCTTTTGGCTTGGATTGATGAAGAAGCGGCGTTGTATAGCATTGTGCAATTAGAAAATTCACATGTTGTGACCAAATATATGTCGGAAATCAACTTTATGGCTTCGGCTCGTGAAGGTGATATTGTAGAAATTGGAATTGAAGTGGTGAAATTTGGAACAACTTCATTGGTTTTACAATGCGAAGTACGTAACAAAATGACGCATGAAACCATTATTACAGTCGATCGAATTACGATGGTAAATTTAGATGCAGAAGGAAAACCAAAACCACACGGGAAAACACAAATAGAATATGTGGTGGATCGTTTAGCTGGAAAAGGTTAAAAAATTATATCAATAAAAAAGTCGAAACATTGTTTCGACTTTTTTATTTTATTCTGTAATAAACAACGATTTTAATTCGTGTGCATCAGCAGGATTCATTCTGCCAGCCAAAATCAAACTTAATTGTTTACGACGCAAAGCAGCTTCATAACGCTCGATTTCTTGTTCAGATTCTGGAATTAATTCAGGGACTTGAACAGGTTTATTATCATTATCAACGGCTACAAATGTATAAATACCGCTATTTGTTTGGTTATAAACACAATTTTCGTAATCGTAAACATAGACATCAACATACACTTCCATCGATGATTTGAATGCGCGAGTTACTTTAGATTCTAACTTCACTGTACTTCCCATCGGAATCGGAATGTTAAACGCAACGTGATTGACACTTGCTGTTACAACCAAAAAACTTCCACCATGCATTTTCGCAGAAATAGAAGAAATTCTGTCCATAGAAGCCAATAATTCGCCTCCGAACATGTTTCCTAAGTTGTTGGTTTCATTCGGTAAAACCAAGTTTGTCATTACTGCTAACGACTCTTTTGCTGTTTTTGCTTTCGCCATAAACTTTTGTTTGTTGGGTGCAAATTTCAACAAAATATTCGAGTTTTGAAACAGTTATTATCGTTGTGTTAAGTATTTGTAATTGAGTTTTTTATTAAATCAATAAAATTTTATAGTTAAAAAATGTTAATATAGATTATTGTATTATTTCAAGTCTTACATTTGAACAGAATTATGAAAATGTTTATCACATACTTGCTGTCTGCTTTATTTCTGCTATTTTTTGCGGAAACTAAAGTGTTTGCGGGTACTCAACATTTTCAAGGAAATTTAACTTCGCAGACAGTTGTTAACGATAATACACATATTTATCACGCAAGTAAAATTGTTGAAACTAAATTTTCTAAAACTTCAAATTCAAATCAATTTCAAGAATTTAATCCAAGTATCGAAACGATTGATGATGATTTTCAGACATCAAACAAAATCGATTTAGAAACTTGTATCAAACTATTAAGTGTTGTTCTGGTCTTAAACTTTATGATTCAAGGTTTAAGAAAGAAGCACATCTTCTACAATAAAACCATCAAATTTTCGAGTTGTAAGTACATTTTGTTACGTACAATCAGAATTTGATTGATTTCTTAAATTTTTAAAATTACACCAAAAATTAGTGTTCAGTTCATGAATAGCTGAATGTTAACCAATTTTTGTATGTAATATTTTTTGGTAAAACTACTTCTGCCAAGAAATCCATTTCATCAAATTTTACATTTAATAGTTAGAAGAATTATGAAAATAGTCGCATTATTTGTAGCTCTAAGTACTGTATTGTTGACAACAAGTTGTTCATCAAAAAAACAGGAAAAAGAAGAAGTGAAAGATTATCCAATCACAACGCCAATCAAAATGGATACGATTGTAGATAAGGATTATGTAGCCCAAATTCAATCGGTACGAAACATCGAAATTCGTGCGCAAGAAAAAGGTTATTTGCAAAAAGTTTTTGTGGATGAAGGTCAACATGTACAAGCTGGTCAATTGTTGTTTCGCATTATGCCTTCGATGTATCAAGCCGAATATTTAAAATCGAAAACTGAGGTAAAAGAGGCACAAATTGAATTACAAAATTCAGCAACTTTGGCTGATAATAATGTCGTTTCTAAGAACGAAAAAGCCATTGCGCAAGCACGATTAGAAAAATCGAAAGCAGAAATGCAATTGGCTCAATTACATTTATCATTTACAGATATTCGTGCACCATTTTCTGGTGTTATAGATCGAATTCCGATGAAATTGGGAAGCTTGATTGACGAAGGAATGTTATTAACAAATTTATCTGATAACTCATCAATGTTTGCTTATTTCAACGTTTCTGAGCCTGAATATTTAGATTATCAAACAAATATTCAAGATAGAGCGAATAAACAAGTTTCGTTGATTATGGCGAATAATAAACCTTTACCAGAAAAAGGTTTGGTAGAGACGATAGAAGGAGAATTTAACAACGAAACAGGAAATATTGCGTTTCGTGCGCGTTTTGCAAATCCAAATCATTTGTTGAGAAATGGTGAAACAGGGAAAGTAAAAATGACAGTTCCGTTACATGATGCTTTATTAATTCCACAAAAAGCAACCTACGAAATTCAAGATAAAACCTATGTTTTTGTAGTAGATAAAAATGGTGTTGTGAAATCAAGAAATATCACGATTGGTTTAGAAATGCCTGATGTTTATGTGGTAGAAAGCGGACTTTCGGAGAAAGATAATATTTTGTTAGAGGGTGTTCAGAAAGTGAAAGATGATGATAAAATCAAAACGAAATTTATTGCACCAAGAAAAGTTCTTTCATCGTTAAAATTAAAATCAAACTAATCTAAAAAATTCAAAGTTATGTTTGATAAATTTATTCGAAGACCCGTTCTTTCGATTGTCATTTCGTTGATTATAGTTTTCTTAGGAATTCTATCATTAGTCAAATTACCTGTAACGCAATTCCCATCAATTTCACCTCCAAAGGTGAATATTACAGCGGAATATCCCGGTGCGAATAATGAATTATTAATCAAATCGGTGGTAATTCCATTAGAACGTGCGCTAAATGGTGTTCCAGGAATGAAATATATTACATCTGATGCTGGGAATGACGGTGAAGCGTCTATTCAAGTGATATTTGATTTAGGAACTGATCCCAATATTGCAGCTGTAAATGTGCAAAACCGTGTTTCTTCGGTTGTCAATAAACTTCCGCCTTTAGTAGTTCGCGAAGGAGTGAAAATTACACGCGAAGAATCAAACATGTTGATGTACATTAACTTGTACAGTAACGATCCAAAAGCTGACCAACAATTTTTATATAATTATGCAGATATCAATATTTTATCTGAGTTGAAACGTATTAATGGAGTTGGAGATGCAGATATTTTAGGAAACCGAGAATATGCAATGCGTGTTTGGTTAAAACCAGATAGAATGCAAGCCTATAATATTTCTGCGGATGATGTGATGAAAGCGTTGGATGAACAAAGTATTGAAGCTTCGCCAGGGAAAACAGGGGAAAGTTCTGGAAAACGTTCAGAAGCTTTTGAATATGTATTAAAATATTCAGGTCGATATAACACAAAAGAACAATATGGAAACATCATTTTAAGAGCAAATCCTGATGGAGAAATCTTACGTTTAAAAGATGTTGCTGATATAGAATTCGGAAGTTCGATGTATGATATTTACTCAACATTGAACGGAAAACCTTCTGCCGCAATTGTGATAAAACAATCGTACGGAAGTAATGCGAGTGAAGTGATTAAAAACATCAAAGAATTAATGGCTGATCTTAAAGAGAATAATTTGCCAAAAGGAATGGATTACGAGATTTCATATGACGTTTCGAAATTCTTAGATGCTTCAATGGAAAAAGTGGTACATACACTTTTTGAAGCTTTCGTTTTAGTTGGGATTGTTGTGTTTTTATTCTTAGGTGACTGGCGTTCTACATTAATTCCTGCGTTGGCGGTTCCTGTTTCTTTGATAGGAACTTTTGCTTTAATGAGTTTCTTTGGAATTACATTAAACTTGATTTCTCTCTTTGCTTTAGTTATGGCGATTGGAGTTGTTGTCGATGATGCGATTGTGGTGATAGAGGCTGTTCACGCGAAGATGGAAGAGAAAAATCTTTCGCCTTTACGAGCGACGGAAGAAGCAATGCGTGAAATTAGTGGAGCAATTATCGCAATAACATTTGTAATGGCAGCCGTGTTTATCCCAGTTGCGTTTATGTCTGGCCCTGTTGGTATTTTTTATCGTCAATTTTCGATTACGATGGCGACATCAATTATTTTATCAGGAATTGTTGCCTTAACGCTTACACCAGCTTTGTGTGCAATGATTTTGAAAAATAATCATAATCAACCAAGAAAGAAAACGATGCTAAATAAATTTTTGTTGAAGTTTAATAATTTGTTCAACAAAGGATCTTTTAAATATGAAAAAGTTTTAACCAAAACAGTTAACAAACGCACTGTTACATTCGGATTTTTACTAGCATTTTGTGCTGGAGTTTTCTTTTTGAATAATAGTTTGCCTTCTGGATTTATTCCAAACGAAGATCAAGGAATGTTTTATGCGATTATTCAAACACCTTCAGGTTCTACGTTAGAAAGAACAAATGAAGTTTCTCAAAAATTACAAAAAATAGCGGAAGGAATTGATGGCGTTTCATCAGTTTCATCTTTGGCTGGTTATGAGATTTTGACAGAAGGAACAGGAGCAAACTCTGGAACTTGTTTGATTAACTTGAAAAGTTGGGACGAACGTTCTAAATCTGCTGAAGAAATCATCAAAGAATTAGAAGAAAAAACTGGGAATATTAATGGTGCAAATATCGAATATTTTCAACCACCATCTGTTCCTGGATATGGTGCTGCAGGAGGTTTCGAGTTGAGATTGTTAGATAAAGCGGGTAGTGGAGATTATCATAAAATGGAAGAAGTGAGCCGTGATTTTGTAAAAGAATTAACTCGTCGTCCAGAATTGAGTTCTGTATTTACATTTTATAGTGCTTCTTTCCCTCAATATGTCTTGAAAATTGACAATGATATTGCCGAACAAAAAGGAGTTTCGATCGAAAATGCGATGGATAATTTATCAACATTAGTTGGTTCTAATTACGAAACAAGTTTCATCAAATTTGACCGACCTTATAAAGTGATGGTACAAGCTTCGCCAGAATATCGTGCGTTACCAGAAGATTTATTGAAATTGTATGTGAAAAATGATCAAGGTGAAATGGTTCCATATTCAGCTTTCATGAAAATTGAAAAAGTATATGGATTATCAGAAATTACGCGTCACAATATGTATAATGCAGCAGAAATTAGTGGTACGCCAGCACCAGGTTATAGTAGTGGACAAGCGATTGCAGCGATTAATGAAGTAGCTAAAAATACATTGCCTCGCGGCTTTGGAATTGATTGGGCAGGAATCTCGAAAGATGAGGTTTCTCGTGGAAATGAAGCGGTGATTATTTTCGCCATTTGTTTAATTTTCGTTTACATGATTTTAGCAGCACAATACGAAAGTTTTATTTTGCCTTTACCAGTTATCATTTCACTACCAACAGGGATTTTCGGAGCATTTTTCTTCTTGAAATTATTAGGATTAGAAAATAATATTTATGCACAAGTTGCAATGGTGATGTTGATTGGACTTCTCGGTAAAAATGCGGTGTTGATTATTGAGTTTGCAGTACAAAAACATAACGAAGGTTTATCAATTGTAAAATCAGCGATTGAAGGTGCGGGTGTTCGTTTCCGTCCAATTTTGATGACATCATTTGCGTTTATTGCAGGTCTTATTCCGTTGGTTATTGCTTCTGGTCCGGGAGCAGTAGGAAATAGAACAATTGGTACTGCTGCTGCAGGCGGAATGTTGTTCGGAACTATTTTCGGGTTGTTTATTGTACCCGGTTTATATGTTGCGTTTGGCGCTTTGGCGGATAAAATGCAATTGGTGAAATATGAAGATGAAAATCCTTTAACAGAAGAAATCACGGAAGATGAATAAAAATAGTTTAAAAAATATAATTGCAATAAGTCTTTTTGGACCGATGATTTGGAGCTGTAAAACTCCTGCGGTAAGCAAAGAGATTGAAAATCATCAAGCACCAAAAATTCCAGAAGCTTATCAAAATGTGCAAAATGATGATGCACCAAGTTCTGGGTTGACGCCTTGGAAACAATTTTTTACTGATCCAAATTTGGTCGTTTTGATTGAAGAAGCGTTAAAAAATAACCAAGAATTGATGATTACACTTCAAGAAATTGAGATTTCTAAAAATGAAGTGTTGTACAAAAACGGAAAATTATCGCCAAATGTTTCAGCAAATGCAGGAATTGGAGTTGAGAAAGTTGGTCGTTATACAAGTCAAGGTGCTGGTGATGCTTCGACTGAGATAAAACCCGGGAAAGAAATGCCTGATCCTTTGATGGATTATGCGATTGGATTGAGCGCTGATTGGGAAGTTGATATTTGGAAAAAATTACGTAATTCGAAAGATGCTTCGATTGCTCGCTATTTATCAACGGTGGAAGGAAAGAATTTTGTTTTGACAAATTTAATTTCTGAAATCGCTTCGTCTTATTATGAATTATTGTCTTTGGATAGTCAATTAGATTTAATTCATCGAAATATTGAGCTGCAAAAAGAATCACTGCGTGTCGTAAAAATTCAGAAGGAAGCAGCGCGTGAAACAGAATTAGCGGTGAAAAAATTTGAAGCAGAGCTATTAAAATCAGAAAGTGAAGAGTTTAATATTAAACAAGATATCACAGAAACTGAGAATAGAATTAATGCATTATTGGGAAGATATCCGCAAACGATAAAACGTGATGGTTCGTCTTTTATGGATTTGATTCCTCAAACAATGCATGCAGGAATTCCGTCTGAATTATTATCAAATCGTCCTGATATCAAACAAGCAGAATTAGAGTTAAAAGCTTCTGCTTTAGATGTGAAAGTGGCTCGTGCAGAGTTTTATCCGTCACTTAATATTTCTGCGGCTTTAGGACTAAATGCGTTCAAACCATCTTATTTGGTAAAAATGCCAGAGTCTATTTTATATTCGTTGGCTGGAGAATTAGCTGCGCCTTTAATCAATAAAAGTGCGATAAAAGCGGAGTTTAATACAGCAAATGCTCATCAAATTCAAGCGTTGTACGAATATGATAAAACGATTTTAAATGCTTATTTAGAAGTGTCAAATCAAATGTCGAAGATTAATAACTTAGAACAAAGTTATTCGTACAAAGATAAACAGGCGAAAGCACTTGTAGAATCTATTGATATTGCGAATCAGTTGTTCAAAAATAATCGTGCAGATTATCTAGAAGTGTTAACAACTCAACGTGATTTATTGGATGCAAAAATGGAATTAATCGAAACAAAAGAAAAACAATTAAGTACAGTTGTCGCTATATACAAAAGTTTAGGTGGTGGCTGGAAGTAGTTTTCATATTCATTCTAACAAAGAAATAAGCTGCCTTTTGGGCAGCTTATTTCGATTTATATTGTATTAAAAAATGATTTAATTTTCAGTTCTAACCCAAGTTCCAGGAGACTTTTTATTCACATCATTCATATATTTTTGCGCGTCTTCTATGTTATTGAAGCTGCTATATGTAACATAATAATAGCGACCTTTTACATAAGAAACTCCAGCATCTTTGTAACCTTGTTTTTTCAATTCACCAACCAAACGGTCAGCATCTTCTTGACGTTTTAACGAAGCCGCAATAACTTGATATTTTTTATTGCTAGATTTTGCAGTTGTTTTAGGTGCAATTTCTTTTTTGTCCTCAACTTTCTTTTCAGCTGTTTTAGGAGCTTCAACTTTCGTTAATTTTTTTGTTTCTGTTTTTACAACTTCTTTTGTCGAAGGTTTTTCCTTTACAATTGCCGTAATCTCCTTTTCAGTCTCATTCAGTTTTGTTTCCTTTACAACTGTAATTTCAACTTTTTTAGGCGTTTCAATTGTATCTGTTTTCGTTACGGTTTCGGCAATTTGATATTCAACCAAAGAAGGTTCAGCAATCGTTTGTGGCATATTATACACATCGTATTGCACTGTAGGTTTTTCAGTTTTGGTTGCGTCATCTTTACCAATCATTGGCAAAACCAAACCGCTCCATTGCTCCGTTACGAATTCTTGCACGGGTTGCGGCGTATTAAAATATAGGAAGCCACCAACAATAATGGGAATTAATGAGGCTGCGGCTAAAAATTTTGACATGTGTTTGTTAGAGGTTTTAGTTTTAGACGAATCTAAAATGTAATTGGCTTGTAAATTTGAAAGACCATAAGCGGCGATGAAATAATTTTGAGCATTTTCTGGTTTGAAGTCAATTTTTCCAGCGTCATTAAATTGTAATGATCCGATATTTTGTAAGGTTAAAACTTTTCCATTTTTCAAATGTTCTTGCCAAAAATAAACTTGTTCATTCAAAAATGTTTGCGCATTTTCAAAAGACATTGGCTCATCTTCTACAATTTTATTCACCAAAACACCATCACTTTTTGTTAAAGTTGTATTGAAAGAAAGCTCTTTTCTTGGCGGAATAAATGTGTTTGTTTGCTCGTCAAACGCCACATTAGCAGTGTTTGAGATAAACGCACCAAAGTTTGGAACGATTACACAATCGTGCTGAAATAATAATTGACTAATATGCTCTTCTAACCTCATACTACGAAATTAACATTTTTTTTAGATTTAGCAAAAAATAAATACTTAAAATTCTGCTTAGTTGGTTTAATATTAGTAATTTAACAAAATGCAAACCGATTTACCATATATTTTAGCACTTTCTTTTCAGAAAGGAATTGGCGATATCACAGCTCGAAAAATTATTCAATTTTTTGGTTCAGCACAGGCTGCTTGGAATTGTAAACCAAAAGATTTGCTGCAAATTTCGGGAATTGGACAGCAAATAAGCAAAGATTTTGGGAATAAAAAATGGTTAGATTTAGCTTTTAACGAAATAGAATATTGTAAAAATAATCAAATCAATATTTTAACTTTTTATGATGAAGCTTATCCACAATTCTTAAAAGAATGTATTGATGCACCTTTGGTGATTTTTTGTAAAGGAAGTTTAGAATTTAATCAATTCAATAACAAAAAGATTTCGATTGTTGGTACGCGAAAAATGACTAATTATGGACGAAATTTTATTACTGAATTAATCGAAGGTTTAGCAGATTTTGATGTTACAATTGTTAGTGGATTAGCGTACGGTTGCGATATAGAAGCACATACAAATGCGCTCAAAAATAATGTTGCAACATGGTCGGTAATGGGAACAAATTTTGAACGAATTTATCCTGCTACTCACAAAAAAATTGCGATTGAAATTTTACAAAAAGGAGGTTGGATAACGGAGCAACCAAGTTTTAAAATTGCTACACCTGAAGCTTTTTTGCAACGAAATCGGATTATTGCAGGCTTATCAGATGTTACAATTGTGGTAGAATCTGCTTTTAAAGGTGGAAGTTTGGTGACTGCAAAATTTGCAAATGAATATAATCGAGAAGTGTTTGCTTTGCCAGGGAAATCAACGGATGCGTTGAGTATTGGGTGTAATTATTTGATAAAATCTCATCAGGCTTATTTGGTCGAAAATTCGAAAGATATTATTGATTATTTTAACTTCAATTCGAAGAAGAAACCAAAACAAATAGATTTGTTTATTGAGTTTTCTAATGATGAAAATTTAATTGTAAATTATCTCAAAACCAATGGAAAACAACATATTGATAAAATGTCTTTTGACTTAAATTTGAAATCCTACGAATTGATGCCAGTTTTATTAGATTTAGAATTGAAACAAATAATTTCTACTCTTCCAGGTAAATTTTATGATTTATTGTAACAAGCAATACAATTTTTAGCAAGTTATTTTGTTATAAATTACAGTATTTTTGTGCATTATGAAGACAAAATTGTTCATTTTCATCACCATGATTTTCACAAGTTTAAACGCTCAAAATGATAAAGTGCGTTGGACTGATCTTTTTTCTTACAATAATGTGAAATTGTTGGAAGAAGTAAATGGTGTGATTTATTGTGGAACTGAAAACGGAATTTTCTTGTTCAATCCTCTAAATCCAACAAGTGATTGGATTAAACTAAATAAAACCAATTTTTTGAACAATGTTGGGGTTTCTGCAATGGCTTATGATAAAGATTCGGATTCGTTTTTAGTTGGGTATGAAAATGGAGGTTTAGATTTATTGAAATCTGGAGAATCGACAATGGTTTTGGATATTAAATGGAATGGATTTAACGGAGTTAAAAAAATCAACCATATTCTTATAAATGACGGAATTGCGTTTATTTCTGGTGCTTTTGGGATTGTTTCCTACGATCTGAAAGATGAAGAATTTAAAGAAACAACACGTACAACAACACGTACAAATACAGCTGTTGTAAATGATGCAACAATTTTAGACAACAAGATTTATATCGCAACATCGAATGGAATTTATTCGAGTGATTTATCGGATAAGAAATTGAATAATCCGGATTTTACAACTTGGGGAAGTTCTATTGTTACAGGAGATATTTCGAATATAGAATTGTTTGAAAAAGAGATTTATTATTCAGTAGAAAATGAATTAAAAACAATTTCTGGAACTCCTGTTTCTGGAGCTTTTAATTTTATTGAAGATTTAAAATTATCAAATGAAAAATTAATCATTACTCAAAATAATCAGATATCTGTTTTAGGAAGTGGTGATTATTCTAAATCTGAAATTAATTTTAATACTGCAATTTCAATTGATAATATTGTTTATGGAGGTTCAGTAAATCATGGAATTATTAATTTATCTAATCATAAAGAATTTTATCCCGATGGACCTTTCAATAATAAAGCTTGGTCTGTAACAACAAAAAATGGAAAAGTCTGGATTGCTCCAGGAGGAATGGGAGATGTTTATAATACTCCAGCTAAAAATGTAGATGGTTTTTCATATTACGATAGTAAAAATTGGAAACATTTTTCTTTCTCAAAAATTAAAGCAAAAGATATAGTACAAGTAGAAGTGAATCCATTAGATGATAATAAATTTGTAGTAGGATCTTATAATTATTATGATAGAGATGTAGATGGACGACGAGATGTGTTAGAGTTTAATTTAGCAGATAACGATGAGCCAAAAATAATTTTACAAAAAAATGATTTTTCTAGTTCAAGAATAGCAGGTCTTAATTACGATCTTTTAGGAAATCTATATGTTGCAGCTTCTTTTCCTGTAGATAAAGCGGCAGGTGCTGGATATCCTGATTCAAAATTTAATTATTATGCAAGAAGAAAGAATGGAAATACTTCTTGGGAAATTATTGGATCTGAAAAAAATATAGCTTCTACTGCTGTAAAACCTATAGCAGGTAGCCAATATACTTTTTTTCCTAATGCACGTTATGGTGGAATCTCTGTTGTGGATAACTCAAATTTTAAAGAGATTGTAAATATAAAAGTTGCAAATGGAGACTTACCAAGTGATGATGTACATACAGTTTCACTTGATAAAAGTGGAAATCTTTGGATCGGAACAGGGCAAGGTTTAGTCGTTTTATACGGAGCTGATAATGCTGTAAGTTCTAATAATATAATTGCCGAGCCTGTTGTTATTATTCAAGATGGAATTCCGGAAGCGTTGTTAACTGATGTTGGGATTTACGCTATAAAAGTAGATAACGCAAATAATAAATGGATTGCAACAAATGGGGCAGGAGTTTATTATGTTTCGGATAGTGGAGAAACGACGAAATTACATTTTACGTCTAAAAATTCACCTTTACCTTCGGATGTTGTGTACGATGTTTCGATTGATGAATCGACAGGAAAAGTATATTTTGCAACAGAAAAAGGTGTGGTTTCGTATAATGGAGATGTGTCGACAGAAGCGAATAATTTTAACAATGCAATTGCGTATCCAAATCCTTATCGACCAGAATATAAAGGGAATGTTACGATAAAAAATCTTCCAAATCGTGCGTTGGTTAAGATTACAGATATTGTTGGAAATTTACTTTTTGAGAAAAAAGCCGAAGGAGGAATTGTAGAATGGAATACAAATAATGCAAAAGGAAAGCCAGTAGCTTCTGGAATTTACTTAGTTTTGATGACAAATGCTGATGGTACAGAAACCAAAACATTAAAAATTGCAGTTGTCCGTTAATGAAAATTTTAGAAACCAAAGCCATTGTACTTTCAAGCTTAAAATATGGTGACACGAGTTTAATTATTCGTTGTTATACACAAGATTTTGGCCTTAAATCATTTATAGCAAAAGGAGTTTTCTCCAAAAAAAAGCGAAATACTTCGTTGTATTTTCCGCTAGCAGAAATAGATTTGAGCTTTCAACCGAAATCAAATGAACAACAATTGGTTTTCTTAAAATCAGCTCAGACGTCGCATTATTATGAATCGTTGCATTTTCATCCCATCAAATCGGCGATTGTTTTTTTCTTAGCTGAAATCCTAAACTTAGTTCTAAAAGAAGAATCAGATAATCCAGAATTATATTTTTACATTGAACATTCGTTAAAAGAATTTGATCAAAAAAAAGATGATTTTGCAGATTTTCATTTGATTTTTTTAATTCAATTATCACATTTTCTTGGTTTTTATCCCAACTTAGAAATTGATGGAAATCTATTCGATTTAGAAAATGGATTTTTCACAAATTCGAATTCATCTATCAATATGTTGAAAGCAGATGAAACTGTTTTGTTCAAAAAATTGTTAGAATTACACTTTTCCGAAGATTCAAAAAATACATTCAACCAATCGCAACGTTCTCTTTTACTCGAAATTCTAGTGAAGTACTATCAAATTCACACCAATAATTTTAAGAAGCCAAAATCATTACAAGTTTTATACGAATTGTTTAGTTAATCTCCCGAAATAAATTCTAACAAATCTTTAAAACAAAGAATAAATAAAACTCCATATATTTGCTATAGTTAAAAGCATTTACAATGAAATTCAATACAAAAGCGATACATGGAGGTCAACAACATGACCCTTCAACAGGAGCCGTAATGACTCCAATTTACCAAACATCAACATTCGCGCAAAGATCACCTGGAGATTACAAAGGATACGAATATTCTCGTGGCGCAAACCCAACAAGAACTGCTTTAGAAAATGCATTAGCATCTATCGAAGGAGGAGTTGCAGGTTTAGCATTTGGTTCTGGTTTAGCTGCAATCGATGGTGTATTAAAATTGTTCAAACCAGGTGATGAAATCATCGCGATGGACGATTTATATGGAGGTTCTTACCGTTTGTTTACACGTGTTTATGAAAAATTTGGTTTGAAATTCCATTTCGTAGATATGACAAATGTTGAGGCTGTTGTCGCTTTAATCAATGAAAACACAAAAATGGTTTGGGTTGAAACGCCTACAAATCCATTGATGAAAGTGGTTGACATCAAAGCTGTAAATGATGCTGTAAAAACAAAAAAAGCAGACATTTTAGTCGCTGTTGATAATACATTTGCTTCACCATATTTACAACGTCCAATTGAGTTGGGAGCAGATATTGTGATGCATTCGGCAACGAAATATTTAGGAGGTCACTCAGATTTAGTTGCGGGAGCAATTGTGGTTAATTCGGAACAATTAGCAACTGATGTTCACTTCAATTTATTTGCAACTGGAGGAATTTTAGGACCACAAGATTCTTACTTAGTTTTACGTGGAATCAAAACATTGGCTGTTCGTATGGATCGTCACTGTTCTAATGGAATGAAGATCGCTCAGTTTTTAGAAGCTCATCCAAAAGTTGCGCACACGTATTATCCAGGTTTGGAAAATCATCCACAACACGAAATTGCGAAAAAACAAATGAAAGATTTCGGAGGAATGGTAACGTTTACGTTAACTTCTGGGAAAAAAGAAGATGCTTTCAAAATTTTAGAAAACTTAAAAGTTTTCACTTTGGCTGAATCTTTAGGTGGTGTTGAATCGTTAGCAAATCATCCAGCTACGATGACACACGCATCTATTCCTGCAGAAAAACGAGCTGAAATAGGTATTACAGATGATTTAATTCGTTTGTCTGTTGGTATCGAAGATATAGATGACTTATTAGAAGATTTAGAACAAGTTTTGAACTTGATTTAATCGATAAATGGAAAATAAAAAAACGGAATCTATAAGATTCCGTTTTTTTTATTGAATTGGAGTTAACGCTTCAGAATTTCGGAGTATTGCAACATATTGAAAATAATCAGTTGTTTTTAAATTTTCTTTTGGTGTAAAGTTTTCTCCAAATAATCTTGATTTTATTTGAATTAAATTTTGAGAAGATTTATATGGTGAATTTTTCGCATTAAGATTAAAAATTGAAATGGAATTAGACTTTGCAAGTTCTTTAAAATCAAGAATACCTTTTATTAACATCATCGGTCCATCAGCATTTACCCAGTTTATTTTTTCATTTTCTGGAGTAGGAAATTGGTCATTTTTAGGTAAATACATTTCACTGTCCAATGTATAACTTACGATGCTTGTTACGTTATATTTATTGTCTAAAAGTCTTTCAGCAAAAGGTTTTTCTTTATCATTCATACTTTTTTGAAGTGTATGAAAAAGACCAAATAATCCATAGAATTTTTCATTTTGTAGATGATTCTTTGAAATGATATGATTGAAATTCTCAATCATTGCAGAATCTCTTGAAATTTTGCTATTAGAATCATCAAAGTTTGTATCAATACCCAAAACGACAATTTTAGAAGAATTATTTAATGTTTTATTGTAATCATACAAGTTGTTCCATTTTTTTAGGAATTCTTGACTTGATTGTTGAGGAATTCTTTTCTTAATAGCTAAAACAACTTCTTTTAATAATTTTTCATTTTTAATATCAGAGCTTAGAAATGTGTTTAATTTTTTAGAATTTAAACTGTCCATTTCGGCAATGTAATAGTTGAAACCAAGATTCTTATTCAAATATTTAAACATAAATTCATCTAATTTTTGATTGTCAGCAAAACCATGAATTTCGCCTAATAGAATAACATTTGAAGTGTTGACATTATTATCAAAAATCTGAGTATTAAAGTTATTGCCAATTGTTGTTTTGTTATTTTTTAGATAGTCAATATTTGTTTGATTTTTTGATGCTAAGAAAATTTTATTGCTAATAAATAAATACAAAAAAGTAAGTATAATTATTGAAATCAGTGCAATAAAGAAGATTTTTAGAGTTTTGATAAGTGTTTTCATGTTGTTAATTTTCATCAAAACTATAGTTAGTAAAAGACTTGTATAAATATATATTTATGAATTGTTGATTTTTTAGGATGAATTGAGAAATCTGTTTACTGAAAACTTTTTATTTTTACGAGATGAAATTTATTTTCTTCTTTTTACTTTCTGTGATGAGCTTTGCTCAAAAGTTCGATACAATTAATCTTAATCAAGTTGAGGTTATGAATTATTCCAACTACAAACAATATCGTCCAAAGTTTAAAAAAGTTGAAAGATTAACGGATAATACAAGTTATGGATTGAAGATATTCTCAAATTTATTACTTCCAAACGAGAAAGAAATTGAAATTGTAGCAATCGAAATTTTGTTTGAATCAAAAGTAAAGAAGAAAAATTATTGCAACGAATATTATTATTTCAAACCAATAATTCTGAAATCGATTGATGATAAACAAAGTTTAATTGATGAAAAATGGTTTGAAGTAGACAAAGATTATCAAGGAAAATATATTTTTCCTATTCATTTAAAACTTAAACCTTCTGAAGCCAAAAACTATTTTATTGGTTTAGAAACTTCTTACGAAAATCCTTTTTGCCCTGAAGGAAATGGCTATTTTGATTTGATAAATACGTCCAAAAAATCAGATGTTTTTGTTCATTACAATGATAATCGAAATTCAGGGTTTCGTAAACAAGAATTATTTGGTAATTATGCTTTAAACTACAAAATCTACTACAAATAGAAATTTACTTCCACAATAATTTCAATTCCACTTTATATTTCCCAGCGTATGGTTTTGGGTTTGTTGGTTTCTCCGAAATCGAGAATTGATACACGCCGCGTGCAGGCAATTCAAAAATAGTTTCTTTCCCAAAAGGTCCACCTTTTATAGAATCTACAGGACCTTTGATGTGATTGATTCTAATATTTGCTGTAGAATCTTGCGCCGAAATTTTGATCCAAACTTTCTTGGCAGAATCTGCATTAAAGGTAAATGTATTTGTTTGCCCTGCTATTTTAGTTGGTTCTGCTTTAGCTTTTGCATAATTTACTTCCAGATTTTCGGTTGTGTTATTAGCACTTAACGGAATAATTTTATCTGCGTTAGATACAACTTTTTGTTGAGGTTTTGTCACAACTTTCTTCTGAGGAGAAGCCGTTTTTACCACTTCTTCTTTCATTACATCTTCTGTTGTTGGCTTATCTTTTTTTACCAAATCTTTGTACGCAGAATCAACTCCAATCTTGCTTGGATAAATGGTTGGCGTAGATTTATCTTCGCAACTATAAAGCGTAATCAATGTAATAAAAGCTATAAAAGTCCATTTCATAACAGAAAAATTCTGTTGTAAAAGTAACTATTTTAACTGCAATTTCAAGGTATATTTTCCTTCAAATGGATCTCCTTGCATCAAACTTTCGCCAATTCGGATTTGATATAAGCCTTTTTCGGTTAAATCATAATTGATTTCTTGTCCAAAAGGACCATCTTTTTCGTTATTTGGAGAGATAAGTTGATTAATTCTGATATTCCCGAGTTTATTTTGAGGAATAATTTGAATAAAAACAGAGGAAGATGAATCATTTCTAAAACTAAAAGTTTGTTGCTCTTTCGCTTCTTTTTCAATCTCAAATTCGCCTTTTCCATGAATTAATTTCAATTCAGAATTATTCATGATTTTAGGAGTAGCCAAAGCAATTTCTTGCATAGAAGAATCTTTTTTGACTACTTTTTGGGTCGTTTCTCCTATTGATATTGTTTGATTACTAGTCATACAATAAATGATAATAGCACCAATAGCTATTGAGAGGATAATAATGGGTCTATATTTTTTCATTATTGTAAATTTGTGGCTTAGTTAATTACAAATTCTGAACCAAACTATATGTTGTTTTACAAAAATACAGGAAACGGTAAACCCTTGGTGTTTTTACACGGTTTCTTAGAGAGTCATTTAATTTGGAATAATTTACGAAAAAATCTTGAGAAAGAAGCACAAATTATTACAATAGATTTACCTGGACATGGAAATTCTGAAAATTTTCAAGAGGTGAATACGATGGAAGAAATGGCAGAAAAAGTGATTGAAGTTCTGGATGAATTAAATCTTGAAAAAGTAGCTTTTGTAGGACATTCGATGGGAGGATATGTGACGTGTGCGTTGGCTGATCTTTTTCCTGAACGAGTAGAAAATATTGTTTTGATTAACTCCTCGACTTTACCAGATGATGAAGCGAAGAAAAATCAACGTTTGAAAGCGTGTGAAACTGCTCGTAAAAATTTCAATGCGTTGGTGAGTTTTAGTATGCCTACTTTATTTGCAGCGCATCATCGAGATCAATTCAAAGATGAGTTGAAATTTGTAAAAGAAATTGCTTTAAAAACTCCAATTGAAGGGGTTTGTGCAGCTTTGAAAGGAATGCGAGAGCGTCCATATCGTTCGTCGATTTTGTATGATTTCAAAGGTGGAATTTATATTATTGTTGGAATGAATGATGAAACAGTTAATCCTGAATTATTTTTAACTTTAATTCCAAATTTACCTAATATTCATTTGTACAAATTTGATGGCGGACACATGGCTTTTATAGAAAATTATGACGAAGTTTTATCGATTTTGAAATCAATTTAACGCTTGCGTTGAAAAAAATCTTTCATCAATAGACCACATTCATCTTCCATAATTCCCGAAACAATTTCAGTTTTTGGATGTAACTCGCCAATTTTTGCTTTAAAACCACGTTTTTCATCCGAAGCACCATAAACCACTTTCGAGATTTGGCTCCAATACAACGCGCCGCCGCACATCACACAAGGTTCTAAGGTTACATACAATGTGCAATCTTGTAAGTATTTTCCACCCAAATAATTTGCTGCAGACGTAATGGCTTGCATTTCAGCATGCGCGGTAACATCAGTCAACGTTTCGGTTAAATTATGTGCTTTCGCGATAATTTTGTTGTTACAAACAATCACAGCTCCAACTGGAATTTCGTCTCGCTCGAAAGCTGTAATCGCTTCGTTAAAGGCTATTCGCATAAAATATTCGTCTGTAAAAAGATTTTCCATTTCTATAAAATTTAAGGCAAAAATAATCATTTCCAAATTGGATATTCGATACATTTGTACAAATTGACGCCTCTTTTATGAATCAATCAAAATATATCATAGCAGCCATTATAACCTACTTTATGTGGGGATTTTTCAGTTTCGGATTGAAACCAATCGCTGGTTATCCACCTTTGGATATTCTATTTTTTAGATTGTACGTTTCCGTTTTCTTTTTAGTGGTCATTAATGTTGGATTTCGACGCAATAAGATGAAAGCTGATTTTGATTTGTTTAAATCATTTGATAAAAAGAAAAAGAAAGAATTAGGAAGTTTAATTGTTGGCGGATCATTGGTTTTGATGACAAATTGGTTGATGTTTATTATCGTGATGAATCATATTAGTGTGCAAGCTGCGTCGCTGTCATACTTGGTTTGTCCGATTATCACCACCGTTTTGGCTTTCATTATTCTGAAAGAACATTTGACCAAAATAAAATGGATTGCAGTTGGTATTAGTTTTTTAGCATGTTTGGTTCTTTCTATAGGTCATCTTATAGACTTGGTTTATAGTTTGATTGTAGCGTGTACATTTGCACTCTATATAATTATTCAGAGAAGCTTGAATTTTTTTGATAGTTTTAATTTGTTGATGACACAATTATTAATTGTAGCGATTCTGATGTTACCATTGGTTTTCATCTTTTCAGGACCAATTCCGACCGAAACAATTTTCTATCAATGTATCATGATGATTGTGATTTTGTTCACTATCATTCCAATGTTCTTAAATAATTTTGCTTTAAAAGGAATTGACTCTTCAACCGTTGGAATTTTAATTTATTTGAATCCAATTATGAATTTTGTTTTAGCAATTTTCTATTACAAAGAAGCCGTTTCTCCAATGCAAATGATCGGTTATAGTTTGATTTTACTCGCGATTGTAGTGTTTAATTCACAAACGATTTTCAAATTAAAAAACATAAAAAAATCTGAAGTTTAAAGTTCAGATTTTTTTATGTTGATTTTTCAGGAAATATTATTTGATGTAAACAGAATTTGGTGAAACTCCAGCTGTAATTGCTGGATTTTTAAGACCTCCTTGTGCATTCTGAATTAATAATCGTCCATTAGAATTGTAATCTTTTGCGTCTAAAACATAAAAAGTGTCACCTTTTACATAGAAACCATATACACTATCAGCACCTGTTATGTAATCTGCTTTTGTAGGCAAAGCTGTTGCATTTGTAGCCATAGAATAAACAGAATTATTAACGATGTAATACAATTTACTATTCTCCGCAACTAAGAAATTTGGATGTTGTCCATCAGGAAAATTCATTTCTAATTTATCTTCTGAAGTTAAATTATAACGAACCAATTTTCCTTTTGTAGTAGTTCCCCAATTAACACCTTGAGAAAGCACAAATAAATTTCCGTTTTGAATTGTTAAATCTGTCGGAACATCACCAACATTTATACTTTTTTTATCATTTGTTTTAAGGTCAATAATTGTAACTGTTTTACCTGTTCCCCAGCCACCTTTTTGTGCAACATAAAGTTTGTTATTGTCAAGAATCATTTTTTCTGGACCTTCATCTACTTTATATTTTTCTACAAATGTTAAATCACTGATTTTGTATTTTGCAATAAAATCATCTGTCGTTACATTAGGATCTCCCCAGTTTGAGATATACAAAAATTGATCATCAGAAACGATATAACGAGGGTTGCTCATATTATCTGATGATGGAATTGTACTAATTTTTTTGAAAGTTGTGTTGTCTACAACTTCTACTTTATTAGAAACATTAAGAACAATATAAGCTTTGTTTCCTTTGAAATACATGCTTTGTCCTACAGAACCCAATTGTGCACCAGCGTTCGCAGTCTTGAAAATTTCTTGAATAGGATTTGTTGTACTTACATCTTTTGTTGGATCAAAATAAGTGATTTCTGCGTTAGCTGAATTGAAACCTCCTTCATTCAAAATAAAAACTCCTTTCGAGTAGTTTCCTTTTTCAGGATCATTATTTGGCCCATCATCGTCATTTGAACAAGATTGTAAAAATACTCCTGCCAAGGCTATAAGTGCGATTGATTTAAATTTAGTCATAGTTTTTTAAAATTTTATTTGTATTTGTATGTTATAATTTGTGCCGGGTTGCCAACGATTTTCTTGCGTTTGATATTCTTGGTTAAACACATTATTCACACTCATAGAAACGCTATAAAGTGGTGAAATCGTATAATTTAAACCTAAATTCGTTAGCCAAAAACCATCAAGTGTTCTTTCTTCTTCCGAATCGGTAAAAACTTTACTTGTATAAATATTTTGTACAAAAGCAGATAAACGTTTGTAAGTGTATTGTGCGCTCGCCGTCCATTTATGATTTGGGGAATACATCAATTCCTTATTTTTAAATTTATCTTTTGTTTTGGTGTATGCATAAGTTGTATTGAAACTAAATGCATTCCATTTGTAGCTTCCAATTATTTCAAAACCATAGGTTTCAGCTTTGTTGATGTTCACAGGAACCCAATAAGAAGTGTTTTGCGAACTCGGAATCCATTGAATCATATCACTCAACTTATTATAAAAAATATTGGTTTGAATGTTTAAATTTTTGTTGATAAAATCATTTCCAAGTTCAAATTGATAAGCTGATTCTGATTTCAAATCTGGATTTCCACCAGTTTTCCAAAATAAATCATTGTAGGTTGGATTTCTGAAATTTTTCGAAACATTTCCTCTCAATTGATACGAATGAATCGGACGAAAATTAAAACCCAATGAATAAATAAATGGATTTTGGTACGTATCAGAAAAATCTTGACGAATACTCGCTTCGTATTCCAAAACATCTGATAATTTATGCTTCGCGATTAAGGCAAAATTGATTGAGTTTTGATCGCTTTTATTCAAATTATTTCCACTTCCTTGATTATAATTAGCTTCAGATAAAAATGAAAGCTCGAAATTATTAGTCAATTGATGATTCAGATAATATTTTAAAACATAATTATCCACCTGTAAATCGTCCGAATAAGATTTGTGAATATTGTTGAAATAACTGTTTTCTTCTCGGATATATGCCAATTTTAACTGCGATAGCCACTTTTCATTTGGATTGAAATTCCATTCTGTCATCAAACGATAATCCTTATTTTCGTACCCAGAAGGCGTTGAACCAATGTCAACTAAAGGAAATTCGCGCTTCCCAAAATTGATCATTGAATAAAGTTTCAATTCGTTTTCAGGATTAATTTTATAGCCAAAATTTCCATTAATTGTATTGAAATAATATTTTCCGTTCAAATTCTTCTTCATGTGATTCGGAATTTTATAATCATTATCAGATTGATTTCGTTCGTAATCGATTGAAGAACTAAATTTTTCTGTACTATATTTCAATTGATATTTTCCCGACCATGTATCGTAACTTCCGTATCCTAAATTTATTTTTTGCTGTAAACCTTTGTCATACTCAAATTTATTCAACAAATGAATTGTACCGCCGATAGAACCTGTTCCATACGCAATACTTCCGCCGCCTGGTTTCACTAAAATTCCGTCAAACGAATTACTTGCAAATAAATTAAAATCCGTTTGTCCTGTTGTTTGCGAATTGACATTAATTCCGTTCCAAATTACGGCTGTGTGCGAAGCTAAAGTTCCTCGAAACGAAGGTGAAGAAACCATTCCTCGTCCATTTTCTTTAAAATAAATTGGCGTTTGCTCTTGTAAAACTTGCGTCAGTTGATTAGGATTTTGCTCTAAAATACTATCATTAAGTTTGATAATACTTTGAGATTTGTAATGATTTTTAAGAAAAGCATCGTTCAAAATCAAAGGTTTCAAATTGATGGTATCCGTCTGTGCAAAAGCAATTCCAGCGATAAGATTAAAACAAAGAAAAAGTTTTTTCATATTAAAATCTGTTTTTCCTCCGAAAACATTTTCTATTAATTTGTTAGCAATGGCAGGTTTCCTGACTTATTCTTTTACAAAAAGTATGTTAGAATTTACAGTTGCGGGGACAGTTTTGGAATTGAACCAAATTCCCTTTTAACTCACTCGTTGAGCACCATTTTATGCAAATGTAAAGAAAAGCAATTGATTTTATAAAAAGTAGATTGTTAAATCGTTAACCTTAAATTAAGATCAGATTTATTTTATTTGTACAATATTCAAAATCATTATATCTAGTGATTTTTAAGAAAGATGGACAAATTAAATTTGTAACCAACAAAAACAATTATTTAGTTAAACTTTAAAAATTATGGAAAACAATCAACCGTACAAATCAGAGAAAAAACTTATTGCTGGAATTTTAGGAATTTTAGTAGGATATTTAGGAATTCATAAATTCTATTTAGGATATACAAAAGAAGGAGTTATTCAAATTATTGCCACTTTTGTAACATTTGGATTTGCTGGACTTATTGGATTTATTGAAAGGATTATTTATTTGACTAAATCTGACGAAGAGTTTGATAAAACATATGTAGAAGGTCACAAAGGCTGGTTCTAAAATAGAGATTACATTCTTTTTTAAATATTTTTCGATCCCAAAATAACTTTAGATTATTTTGGGATTTTTTTATTGAATGAATTCGTTTTAAATAATTCGCAAGTTTTTTATTACATTTGCTTTAGGAAAAAATATAATAAAGAACGAAATCGCATAAAATGGCTATAAAAACATTTAGAGAAGTAATCGCAGAGGCAATGAGTGAAGAAATGCGTCGCGATGAATCTATATTTTTAATTGGAGAAGAAGTAGCAGAATACAACGGAGCGTACAAAGCTTCGAAAGGAATGTTAGACGAATTTGGAGCAGAACGTGTAATTGATGCGCCAATCGCAGAGGCTGGTTTTTCTGGAATCGCAATTGGATCTACAATGACGGGATGTCGTCCAATCGTAGAATATATGACATTCAACTTCTCATTAGTGTCTATTGACCAAATTATCAATAACGCTGCAAAAATTTATCAAATGTCAGGAGGACAATTCAACTGTCCAATTGTATTTAGAGGACCTACTGCTTCTGCAGGACAATTAGGTGCAACACACTCACAAGCTTTTGAGAATTGGTATGCAAATGTACCAGGTCTTAAAGTAATTGTTCCTTCAAACCCTTATGATGCAAAAGGTTTATTAAAATCTGCAATTCGTGATAACGATCCAGTAATTTTCATGGAATCTGAACAGATGTATGGAGATAAAATGGAAATGCCAGACGAAGAGTATACAATCGAAATTGGTAAAGCAGAAATCAAACGTGAAGGTACAGATGTAACGTTAGTTTCTTTCGGGAAAATCATTAAGCAAGCTTACATCGCTGCTGATGAATTAGCAAAAGAAGGAATTTCTGTAGAAGTAATTGACTTACGTACAGTTCGTCCATTAGATTACGATACAATTTTCAAATCTGTTAAGAAAACAAATCGTTTAGTAGTTTTAGAAGAAGCTTGGCCTTTCGCTTCAGTTGCTTCAGAAATTACGTATATGGTTCAACAAAAAGCATTCGATTATTTAGATGCACCAATCAAACGTATCACAACAAAAGATACATCAGCGCCTTATGCTCCAAACTTGTATGAGACTTGGATTCCTAATGCAAAAGATGTAGTTGAAGCTGTAAAAGCTGTGATGTATAAATAATTAAGATTTATAAACTATATTTGTAAAGTCTAGCATACATTTTGCTAGGCTTTATTTTTTTAACCAAATCTTATTGATGAAAAGTTATATAACATCTTTTTTTATAGTTGTTTTAGCGTCTGTACACGCGCAAGTAAAAATTCAAGGAAAGGTCATCGATTCTGAAACTCAGAAGCCTATTCCTTACGCAGATATTCGTTTACCAGAACTTAAAGTAAGTGCAACATCAAACTCTGATGGTACTTTTTATATCGAATCTGCTTCAAATACAAATAAAATTGTCGTATCAAAAAATGGATACGAAACTTCTGATTATGTAATCGAAAATAAAATTGATTATAATTTTATTGCTCAATTATTTTTAGCAGAAGATAATACTTCCGAAGAAGATGATGGAACAGTAGATTTACAAACTGCGGTTGTTTCGGCAAAGAAAAAACGTCTTAAAAAGAAAGAAAATCCAGCTTATGCTATTTTGCGTGAAGTATGGAAGCGTAAAAAGAAAAATGGGCTAAAATTAGCACCACATTACCAATATGATGAATACGAAAAGTTGCAATTTGATATTAGTAATATCGATTCTACTTTTATGAAACGTAAGATTTTTAAAGGAATGGAGTTTGTTTTCGAGAAAGTAGATACTTCTTCTATTAATGGAAAAACATATTTACCAGCTTTCTTGAATGAGTCAATTTACAATGTTGCAGGAATTAATAAACCTTCTACAAGAGAACGTCGAGAATTAATTGCAAATAAAACATCAGGTTTCGAGAAAAATGAAGTGGTGGCTTCTACGGTAAAAAATCTTTTCCGTGATATTGATATTTATGATAATCGTGTCAATATTTTAGATATTAAATTTGTGAGTCCAATTGCTACAGATGGTTTCGCGGTTTATGATTACGAATTGAAAGATACTATTGATGTAGATGGAATAGAATCTTATCGAATCAAATATTATCCACGTCGCGAAGGTGAATTGACATTTAAAGGAGAATTATATATTTCGAAAGATGCTTATGCGGTGAAAGAGGTTGTGATGGAAACGACGAAAGAAATGAACGTGAATTTTGTGCGTAATATTTTCATGAATCTAGAATATGATATTCCAAACGATTCTATTTTCTATCCGAAAAAAGAATATGCGATGTTGGATATGTCGTTGTTGAGTAAAAAGGAAAGTGCGAAAGGAATTTTTGCGCATAAAACGGTGAATTATTACAATTACGATTTCGATACAACACATCCCGAAGCTTTTTATTACGAGAAATTAGATCCAGCAAAAGCTGCGCTTAACGAAAAAGATAATCAGTTTTGGACAGAAAATCGTCCTGAAGCTTTAACGAAAGATCAAGAAGGTATTTACGAAACATTAGAGCAATTAAATAAAGTACCAAAATTCAATAATATTGTGAAAGCAATCGAGATTTTTGGTTCTGGATATTACAATGTCGGAAATGCAATTGATATCGGGAATTTATATTCATCTTTTGGATACAACCAAATCGAAGGTTTCCGTTTGAGAGCTGGAGCTCGTACATATTTTTCGCAAAATGATATGTGGCGTGCGCAAGGTTTCTTGGCATATGGTTTTCGAGATGATAAATTCAAATATGGAGCAGATTTTCGTTACATGTTCAATAAATATAATCGTTTTCAAGTCGGTATCGGAACAAAACGTGATGTAGAACAATTGGCTGCAACGTTAACGGCTTCTGACGGAATTATGACCCGTAGTTTTGCTTCGTCGTCAATCATCAATCAAGGAGATAATACATTTTTGAGTAACAATAATTTGACAAATGTGTATGCGTCGATAGAGCCTTGGAAGAATGTAACGTTTCGTGTTGATGGAAATTATCAATTGATCAAACCAGCTGATGCAGTACATTTTTCGATTGGATATGAAAAAAACGGTCAGATTAAAGAAACTTTAACAAATTCAAGTGTAAGTGTTTCGGTAATTGCTCGTCCAGGTGCAAAATATTCGCAATACGGGATTGATCGTTACGAAATGACAACACTTGCACCCACGTTAATGTTGCGCTATACAAAAGGATTGAAAGGTGTAATTAATTCAGATTTTGAATATGATAAATTACAATTTTTATATACACAACCAATTTTGATTGGATCTTTTGGTAAATCATTGGTAACTGTAGAAGCAGGAAAAACATTTCAAGGTGTTCCTTTATCATTAATGAGTGCGTTACCAGGAAATGAGAGTTACGGACAAGTTTATGGTACATTTTCACAATTAGATTATTATGAATTTGTAACAGACGAATATGTAACGATGAATTGGGAACATCATTTTAACGGTTGGATTTTGAACAAAGTTCCGTTAATCAAAAAATTAAAATTAAGAGAAGTTGGATTCTTGAGAGCGGCTTACGGAGACATTTCGGAGAAAAGTAAAGCTATTAATCGTTCGACAATAGAATATTTTGCACCAAATCAACAAATATACTACGAATACGGGTTTGGGATCGAAAACATTGGTTTTGGAAACATTAGACCAATACGTGTTGATTTTAATTGGCGCGGAAATTATAATAATTTGCCAGATGTTCGTAAATTTGGCATCACAATCGGTTTAGATTGGAATTTTTAGAAAATAAATAATAAAAAAAAGAATATTACAATGACTTTTGATGCAATCATTGAAATCCCAAGAGGATCTCGCAACAAATACGAAATGGATCACGAAACAGGAAGAATCCGTTTTGATCGTGTTTTATACTCTCCAATGTTCTACCCAGCTGATTACGGTTTCGTAGAAAATACATTAGGATTAGACGGAGATCCAATTGACGTATTAGTTTTCTTAACAGAACCTACTGTTCCTGGATGTGTAATCGAAGTAAAAACAATCGGTGTTCTTAAAATGTCTGATGACAAAGGACAAGATGAAAAATTAATTTGTGTACCAGTTGCTGATCCAACATGGAACCAATTAGAAAACATCACTGATATGAATCCTCATACATTGAAAGAAGTTGAGCACTTTTTCAGAGTGTATAAAGACTTAGAAAATAAAACAACAACAATTGAAGGGTACGGTGATAAAGCAGAAGCAGAACAATTGTTGCAAGATGCAAGAGAGCGTTTCGTACCAGCTCACTAAGAAATAATTTATAATTTCATATAAATAGTCCTCATTTTTTGAGGACTATTTTTTTTAAGTAAATTTTCCTTCCATTCTATCAACTATTTCCAAAAACATTTTTAAGTTTATAGAAATACTCACACATGAAATCGAAATTTTTATTAACATTAGGTTTAGTCTCTACAACCATGAGTTTATCTGCTCAAACTAATCAACAAGTTTTAGACTTGATTAATAAAGAAGTACAACAAAATTCTGAAGCTTATCAACAACTAAAAAAAGCAACCGAAACAATCGGACATCGTGCAACAGGAACAGAAAGTGGACGAATAGCAGAAGAATATGCAGCAAATTTGTTGCGTTCGTATGGTTATGATGTGTCTTTTCAAGAATTTACATTTAGCGGGTGGAATCGTAAAAGTTTAGATTTAAAAATCAATAATCAACCTATAAAAGCAGTTGCTTTAGCGCATTCGCCAGCAAATGTTAATTTTTCGGGAGAATTAATTGATTTGGGAAATGGACTTGAAGAAGATTATAAAAAGATTGGTGATAAAGTAAAAGGAAAGATTGTTTTTGCTGCGCTTGGTTTGTTGGATGGAACGCCAAAAGAAACCGAAAATCTACATCGTTCAGAAAAAACAGCTTTAGCAGAAAAGTACGGAGCGAAAGGAATTATTTTGTTTAATCGTCCTGCTGGAGGAATTCTATTAACAGGAACGGCCTCTGTGACGGGAGAAATTATTAAAATTCCTGCGATTAATATCAGTTTAGAAGATGGATTGAAAATCAAAGAAAATCTATCAAAAGGAAAAGAAATTGCTAAAATCGAAATGAAAAATGATGTTGGACAAATGAAAGGTCGCAACATTATTGCAAAGAAAATCGGTTCTAAATTTCCAAACGAGAAAATAGTTCTTGGAGGTCATTTAGATAGTTGGGATTTGGCTACTGGAGCCATTGATAACGGCGTTGGAAGTTTTTCTGTTATGGATATTGCGAGAACGTACAAGAAGTTAAATCTTCAAAATGATCGAACAATAGAATTTGTTTTATTTATGGGCGAAGAAGTTGGTTTGATAGGTTCTAAATATTATGTCAATCAAGCGTTGAAAGATGGTTCTATCAATCAAATCAAAGCAATGTCGAACATGGATATGACAACAAATCCAAAGTCTTATTATTCGACAATGGAAAGTAATTTGCCTATTTTAACTGATTATGCGAATGATGTACAAAAAGTGATTCCAGATTTTAAATTGAAAACATTTGCGAGTGTAGATTTACATTCAGATCATCAACCTTTTATGTTGCAAGGCGTGCCTATTATTGGGCTTTCGGATAGTCAATTTACAAAAGGAGCGCTAAATTGTTATCATGCAAATTGTGATACATTTGATTATGTAGAAGAAATTGGTTTGAAAAATAACGTGATTTTGGAAACCTATTTGTTGTATCGTTTGAGTAATTTGAAAGAAATTCCTTCAAAACGTTGGAACGAGCAAGAAATAAAAGAAGCGCTTATCAAAGGAAATTTAGAAACTCCACTTCGTATTTCGGGCGATTGGAGATGGTAATATCAAAAAAATCCTTCAGATTATCTGAAGGATTTTTTATTTATTTCTTTTTCAATTTTACAGTGAAATGTCTTAAAATTTCAGATTCCCACGAAATTTCATAACCTGAATTAATCTCGTTTCTGCGATCAAAAATATTTTTCAAAGCTACTGCAATATAATCCATATGACTTTGAAAATAAGTTCTTCTTGGAATTGCTAAACGCAATAATTCTAATTTTGGATAACGGTTTTCTCGTGTTTTAGGATCACGATCAGCCAAAATAGTTCCGATTTCTACACCACGAATTCCAGCTTCTTTGTACAATTCGATTCCCAATGTTTGCGCGGGAAATTCTTCACGTGTTACATTTGGTAAAAACTTTACAGCATCAACAAAAATAGCATGTCCACCGATTGGTTGCTGAATTGGAATTCCAAATTCAATTAATTTATTCCCTAAATATTCAATTTGTTTGATGCGAGATTGTAAATAAGAATATTCTGTCGATTCTTGCAAACCTTGTGCTAACGCAGCTAAATCACGTCCAGCTAAACCACCATAACTTAAATATCCTTCGTAAATAATTCCGAAATTACCACAAATTTTATATAGCTCTTCGTTATTCAGTGCAATAAACCCACCAATATTTACCAAACCATCTTTTTTCGCAGACATCGTCATTCCATCTCCGTAAGAAAACATTTCTAAAACAATTTCTTTAATCGTTTTTGTCTTGAATTCTTCTTCTCTTTCTTTGATGAAATACGCATTTTCTGCAAAACGAGCGCCATCAAAAAAGACTGGAATTCCATATTGATTAGACAATTCACGAACTTGACGAATATTTTCGATTGACACAGGTTGACCGCCAGAAGAATTGCACGTAACAGTGATTAATGTGAATGGAATTTGTTCTTTTCCGTATTCTTTGTAGACATTTTCTAACTTTTGTAAATCGATATTTCCTTTGAAAGGATGAATCAATTCGCTGTCAAAAGCCTTATCAATAGTACAATCAATTGCATGTGCTTTTCTAAATTCGATGTGACCTTTTGTGGTGTCAAAATGAGAATTACCAGGAACAACATGACCTTCTTTTACAAGAGCTGAAAACAATACATTTTCCGCTGCACGACCTTGATGCGTAGGTAAAAGAAAATCAAACCCAGTGATGGTATTAATGGTTTCTTTCAGTTTTAAGAAAGATTGAGAACCAGCATAGCTTTCGTCTCCAGTCATCATTGCAGACCACTGTTTGTCGGACATTGCTCCAGTTCCCGAATCAGTTAATAAATCAATAAATACTTTGTGGCTTTCTAGGTTAAATAGGTTGTAATCTTTTTCTTCGATCCACTTTTCACGTTCTTCTCGAGTAGATTGATAAATTTCTTCGACCATTTTTATGCGAAATGGTTCGGCAAAAGGTAATTCCATTTTTTGTGTTTAATGTAAAACTAAGAAACCTTTAGAATATTATCAATTATTAATTGGAATTCATAAAAAAATCCTCTATCAAAAAGATAAAGGATTAAAAATTTTCTATAGCTCGTGTTAGTCAATAACAGGAACTGGTCGTTTGTTTTCGTTAATTGCAACTAATGTAAACGTTCCAGAAATCGCTTTATCACGTCCGTCACGATACATACTTTCGATAAAAACGTCAATTTGTACATCCAAACTTGAACGTCCTACACGTACCACTTTTCCTACCATTTCTACGATAGTTCCTGCTGGAATTGAGTGTTTAAAATCAATTTTGTCACTACTTACCGTAACAATAGGTTTGCGACAAAAACGAGTTGCTGTCATAAAAGCAATTTCATCCATCAAATACATTACTGACCCTCCAAACATTGTGTTGTGGTGGTTTGTATCTCCTGGAAAAACAGCTTTGAAAATGCGAGTTTCAGAATTGATGATACGTTGTTCGATCAACTCTTCTCTTGGTGTTTTTTCCACTTCCATTATCATAATATTTACACGTTACTTTTCTTCATTATTTTTTGAGTTGATAATGTTTTTTTGTGGTGGTTTGATGATTTCATAGAACATAATTTTTACTTTTTTCGCGAAAGTTTTTGACTAATTATTAACTCAATTAGTGGCATTCTGACTTATCAAAAATATTGATTCACAGTTGCGCGACAGTTCGTGAATTGCACACGATTCCCCAATAAGTTGAGCACGAATTTGATGCAAATATAAATTAGAAAAATGAAAATTAGCAGATTTATTGTGCCGAATTCGTTGGTTTGGAATAATTCGTGTAAATTCATTTTACGAATTTTTAATGAAGTAAGAAAAAAGAATGAAAATAAAACCAATCAAAGATTTAGTTCATAATCTATCAGAATGGAATGAATTAGTTTCTCAAACCAAAGATTTAACCGATAAAGTAGTTCAAGATATTAATTTTTTGCGTCAAGAAATCAATTGGGAAGAGTATAATTTATGTAATACATCGTTTTTGGGTTGTAAGTTTAAACAATATGAAGCAATCTATTTAATCGAAAAAGGAGCATTCGTTTATCCAAAATTTGCATCAATTCCCTATAATCCATATCGTGGAAAATTGTATACTTGGCAAGAGTTGATGGAAGGTTATAATCAGGACAATGATGAAAGTATAGATCTTAAAATCTACAAACATTTCAAAAAACATAAATATAATCCATCTGTTTCAGAAGCTTTGGCGCAACGTTTACACGATTTGTCTATTGATGATTGTTTGCGTCGAATTTTAGAATATGATGAAAACGGAATGACGAAGAAAAAAGTGATTGGTTTTATGGGTGGACATTCTACTGCGCGCAATTCTGAGTTTTATAATGAAACGGCGAAAGCAGCAAAATTGGCAACTGAAAAAGGTTATTTTGTTGTTTCTGGTGGAGGACCTGGAATTATGGAAGCAGCAAACTTAGGTGCTTATATGGCAAACTATGCAGATGAAGATTTGATGAATGCGATTAATATTTTAGCAGATTTAGATTTTATTGATGATCAAAGAACCGAATACTTGGCAAAAAATTATATGACTAATGCACAGAAGGTTTTAGAGATTTACCCAAATGGTGCAGAAAGTTTGGCTATTCCTACTTGGTTTTATGGTCACGAGCCAAGTAATTTATTTGCCACGAATATTGCGAAATATTTTTCTAATAGTATTCGTGAAGATATGTTGTTAACAATTAGCTTATTTGGTTTAGTTTATGCGCCTGGAAGTGCAGGAACGACACAAGAAATTTTTCAGGAAGCAGCTCAAAATCATTATGGAACTTCCGGATATTACAGTCCAATGATTTTTTTGAGTAAGAAAAGATATGTAGAAGATACAGCGATTTATTCGGTTTTGCATCAATTAGCAACAGGAAGACCATATAAAGAGTTATTATTTTTAACAGATAGTGCTGATTTAGCAATTGATTTTATCGAAAATCATCCACCAATCAAAGCGATTTAAAATTATTTTAGAAGATTATTAAAAATAAATTTAATTATTTAAAACTACATAAACCTCTTTAATAAAATGGTTTATGTGGTTTTTATTTGTTTTATGTCCGAATAAAATAAAATAATTTCGAAAAATGTTTGGTATTTTAAATAATGAACGTATATTTGCAGTCCAATAACGCGAGATGGAGCAGTAGGTAGCTCGTCGGGCTCATAACCCGAAGGTCACAGGTTCGAGTCCTGTTCTCGCTACTAAATCGCGAGGTGGAGCAGTAGGTAGCTCGTCGGGCTCATAACCCGAAGGTCATCGGTTCGAGTCCGGTCCTCGCTACTACAAAGAGAGTTTCTAACAAGAAGCTCTCTTTTTTTATGTCTTTAACTGAGAATTAAGATTGGATAAACTATTTTTGCATCATGAATGTAGAAGAATACAAAAAACAATATAAATCAGATCAAGCGGTTGGTGCAATTGCGATCGAAAATCGCTTAAAAGAAGTTTATGGGACTTTAGAGCCTCGTTTTTATTCGCCTCAAGTGATGTCTTTTCAAGGAGGTGATGATCCAATTGATGGAGTTGCGGTCTTTGATGTCAATGGTTATTATCATTTGGTGAGTTACGGAATGTCGCATTTATACTATTCTGAGGAAAGTGTAGGAGCGGATTTTAGTAAGTGGGGATTTGAGTTTTCTTTCCGTGTGAAACCTGTTAAAGATGATAATGGTGAAGATCCTTTTTGGGTGGTTCAATTAATGAATAATTTGGGACGATTCGTGAACGAAACAAAAGTTTGGTTTGATGAGTACCAATTTTTACCCTTAGGAGGTCCAATTCGTACAGATTCGGAAACGGACATTGTTGGTTTGGCTTTTATCAAGGATGATGATTTAGATGAAATTGATACGCCGCATGGAAAAGTTACATTTATACAAATGATTGGTTTGAATTCGGAACAATTGAAAAGATTGGAAGATAATTCAACCAAAGAAGAAATAATGTCAGTGATAGCTGAAATAAAGTCAGCTAATCCAAAATTTGTGTGTGAATTATAGTAGAATTTCTAAAATAAAACATATTTGCGTTAACCTATTTCTTAAATTATGTTAAATGTAAAAAACAGATTGTCAGTATTTTAAACTTGGTATTTGTTTTGATTATATCTAAATGTTAGTAGCACTAACAGTAGAATAAATTTTTCATAGGTTAGGTTAATAATTAGTAAAGCTAATTATGAAGCACTTCTTCGGAAGTGCTTTTTTTAGTATATTTAAGAAGAAAAAATAAAGATGTTTAAAAATTTATTCAACCGAAATAAAAATCAATCAAATAATAAAGAAGAATCAAAAACAATGACTTTCGAAGAAATTATTAATTCAGATAAACCAGTTTTATTAGATTTTTTTGCAACTTGGTGTGGTCCTTGTCAAATGATGGGTCCAGTTTTGCAACAAGTGAAAGAAGAATTAGGAGATGATGTCAAAATCCTAAAAGTGGATGTTGATAAATATCAAGATTTAGCTGCACGATATCAAGTGCAAGGAGTTCCGACTTTTGCCATTTTCAAAAATGGTGAATTATTATGGAAACAAAGTGGAGCACGACCAAAAGAACAATTGGTTACAGAAATCAAAAAATATATTTAAAAATAGGTTTGCTTTGCAACCAAAGTCGATTAAAAAATCCGCTCATTGAGCGGATTTTTTGTTTCTTCTTATAAAGAATTTTTCTTTTTATTTTCTTTTACAATTCGATAAGCGATGTAAAGGAAGATCAACCAAACTGGAATTAATTCTACTGAAATTTTAAGTCCTGTAAACCACATAATTACTAAAATTCCAAATAAGAAAATTAGACAAATATAATTACTGATAGGATACAAGAAAGATGGAAATAATGTTTTTGTGTTCTCTAAATTCTTTTGTTTTCTGTATTTAAGATGTGTTATCGAAATCATAATCCAGTTAATTACTAACGAAGAAACCACTAAAGACATCAATACATGGAAGGCGTTTTCTGGAATTATTTTATTAATCAAAATACAAATTGCAGCGAAAAAAGATGAAACTAAAATCGCCATAACAGGCACGTGATTTTTGTTTAATTTTTTCAAGAATTTAGGAGCATTTCCTTGTTCTGCCAAACCATACAGCATTCTACTATTACTGTAAACAGAGCTGTTGTAAACTGATAAAGCTGCCGTCAAAACTATAATATTTAGTGCGTTTGCAATTAATTTTGAAAAATCAATTGTGTTACCAAAAATATTTAGTTTCAAATGATTCAAATTCTCAAAAACCATCACAAAAGGACTACTTTTATCCGTGATCGTTTCCCAAGGAGCTAACGAAAATAAGATAATTAATGCTCCAACATAGAAAATTAAAATTCTATAAATAACTTGATTAGTTGCTTTCGGAATTGTTTTTTCAGGATTTTTAGCTTCAGCAGCTGTGATTCCAATCAATTCTAAACCTCCAAAAGAGAACATAATGAGCGCCATTGCGGCAAATAATCCGCTAAAACCACTTTCGTTATCACCAGATAACCAACCTTTCGGGAAAAAACCTCCGTTGTTCCAAAGATTTTGAATTGTTGCTTGTTCGCCTCCAGTTCCGCTTATCAACAGGTAAGCTCCAAAAATAATCATCGCAATAATTGCAATTACTTTGATGATAGAAAACCAAAATTCAGCTTCACCAAACATTTTTACTGAGCCTAAGTTCAATGCATTAATAACGATAAAAAAGAATAAACTTGATACCCATAATGGGATTTCTGGCCACCAAAATTGTACATAAATTCCGATTGCAGTCAACTCGGACATACTCACCAAAACATAAAGAATCCAATAATTCCAACCAGAAGCAAATCCAGCAAAAGATCCCCAATATTTATATGCAAAATGACTAAAACTTCCTGAAACAGGCTCGTTAACAACCATTTCTCCTAATTGACGCATAATGAAGAAGGCTATAATTCCTGCAATTGCATAACCTAAAATAACAGATGGTCCAGCTAAAACAGCGGCAGGTCCAATTCCTAAAAACAAACCAGTTCCAATCGCGCCACCTAAAGCAATCAATTGAATATGTCGGTTTGTAAGACCTCTTTGCAATTCTTTTTCCTCGGTATTTTTTATTTGACTCACGTGTGATGTATTAATTTGTTAAATATATGTAAAAACTATTTTTAAAAAGAACAATTTGAAGAATTGTCTTGTTTGAATTAATATTAAGAAAATGATTTGTAACGCTTTTTTATTCATGTTAAATCATCTAAAACTTGAAAAAATATTCAATTAAAATTTCTAATTTTATAAAAATCAACCTTATGAAAAAACTATTTTTTACTTTTCTATTGACATTATTTACCTCTGTTCAACTTTTTGCAGATGGTCCTTTTTTGTATTCTTTACCTTTTGGTTCGAGAGCTTATCCTGATGAAACGATTTTAGAAAAAACGAAAGAAAAAGGAATTGATTATCCTACTTTCGAAAAATATTTGTTGGATAATAATATCGAATTAGGTAAGAAAGTTGGACTTCTTTCGGAACTCGAAGTTTATTTTATGTTGAATGATAATCAAAAATCATATTTTGTTGATTATAATGAGAAATTAAAAAAATCTGTTGAAAAGAAATTTGGAACGAAAACTCCACTTAACGAACGATTTTTAATTGCGTTGATGGATGATTACGATACAGAATCTCCGAAAGTAGAAGTGTATCAAAAATTTGTTGATGAAAATCCTCAAAGTAAAACGATGCAATTTGTGAATGTTTTTGCTTATAATTTTAATCTTATTTGGGATATTGAGAAAAAAGATTATTCTTCTATGAATGATTTTAAAGAGAAATACCAAGATAATTGTTTGCAAAATTTTGAGAGTTTCAACAGTGATACTTCTGCCGATATTTTTTCTGAACTTGAGGAGATAATTACGTTAGGATATAATTGCGATTATGTTTTGAAATGTCTTGCTCCAGCAAATAATCGATTGAATATTTTGAATCAAAAAACAGAATTTATTTTAAATAAAATTGCAAATGCAGAACCAATTCCAAGAATGGTTGTGACGCCAAATGCTTCTCAAATAGGAATGTCGGCTTACGAATGGTTGGGCGAGGAGATGAAGTTAATTTCTAGCTTGAAAATTTCGGATGAAGAGAAAACTCTTCTGAATTATTTTGTTGTAAATGAAACATACAATTATATCAATCATGTCAACAATCTATATGTTTTATTTGAAGCGATTCAGAAAACGCCCTCACAATTAGCGAAATCTGCGAATAATAAATCTGTTGAAAAAATTGCTTCAAAAGATAATTGGAAGAAAATAAATCAATTGTATGATGTTTTTAAAAAGAATTTTCAAAAAGACAATGAAATAGCTGTAGATTCTAGCTCAAATCTTGATGATTTGCGTAATTTGATTTATTCTTTGTATCTCAATCCAAAAGAATTGTCTAAGGTTTATAAAAACTAATTATAACCGAAATATTAAATTTTTTCAAAGACTTAAATTCGTAAATGTTGCTGATTTTATTTTAAATTTATCTTCTAAATAGCAAAAAAATGAAATCAATTTATTTTCTTGGATTGGGAGCTTTAGGAACAAAATATGCAGCGAATTTTTATGAATATAATCCAGAAATTGTAAGTGTAATTGTAGATGAGGAGCGAAAAAATCGATACGAAAAATCGCGAATCTTTGTGAATGATAAAGCGTATGATTTTAATTATGTCACAAAAATCAAGGATAATAATTATCCAGATTATATATTTTTAGTCGTTAAAAGTTCGCATTTACAGCAAGCGATAGAAGATATGAAACCTTTTGTTGGTGAAAACACAATGATTGTAAGTTTGATGAACGGAATTTCTTCTGAACGTGTTTTGGCAGATCATTTTGGATGGGATCGTGTGGTGAATGCAGTTGCGTATATGGATGCTGTAAAAGTTGATAATCGTGTGACGTTTTCGAGTATTGGAAAAATTATTTTCGGAAAAATGGATTCAATAAATCATGATAAATTAGTCGATTTACATGAATTGATGAATGTTGCTGAAATTCCAAATCAATTATCGGATGATATTCAGAAAGCACAGTGGGCGAAATATTTGGTAAATGTTGTCGGAAATCAATTGACGTTTTTGTTGGAATTTCCATATGGACAATTTCGTACCAATCAGCATCTTGAGATATTAATGGATATGATTTCTAACGAAGTTCTTGCAGTTGGGAATGCACATGGAGTTGCAATTGGTCAAGAAGAAGTGGATCGAATGAAATCAACGATGAAAATTGTGGATGAATTTGGTAAAACTTCGATGTTACAAGATCGCGAAGCAAAACGATATTCGGAAGTGGACGAATTTGCAGGCGAAATTATCAGTTTAGGAAAACAATATAATATTCCGACACCTTACAACGAGTTCATTTATAATATGGTAAAATCAATCGAAGAAACATATTAAAAATAGTCATAAAGTCATTCAGTTTTCGATGACTTTTTTATTTGAAATCGAAATTTCTTTAGAAAATATCATCGTTGTCAATCTGAACTTGTTTCAGATTCTCATAAAATATGCGATGTTGAAATGAATTCAACATGACAAAAATAGTTAAACTAAAAAAGCAAGCTCTTGTAGCTTGCTTTTTTAGTTTTAGAAGTGATTAAAAACTCACTTTATCTTTTATGTAATTTCCGTTTTGACAGAATTGTTTTAATTCATTTTCGATGAAGATTTCAATAGCTTCCGCATTTTGCGAAGGATACAATAAATGTACATTTGCGCCAGCATCTAATGTAAAATACAAATGATTTCCTGTTTCGCGGCGGAATTCCCACAATTTTTCTAAAGCAGCAACTGTATTTGGTTTCATCAAAATAAATGCAGGATTCGACATCATCATCATGGCGTGTAATGTCAATGCTTCATGTTCTACCAATTCTCCAAACGCTTTGATATCGCCAGATTTTAAAATTGGCAATAACGCTTTTAAGTTTTCATTTGCGTCCACAAAACGACGTTCGGCATACGGATGTCCGTTCATCAAATTGTGACCAACAGTAGAAGAAACCGATTTTTGTCCTTCGTGAATCAATAAAATGGTGTCGTGAAAAGTTTTGAAAACATCATGAATTTCGGTATCAGGATATTTTGTTCCAAATAAATCTGAGCTTCCTTCGATAAAATCATTTTCTCCCCATTCAACCAAACCTTTGTAAATTGAACGGCAAGCACTTCCAGAACCTAAACGAGCCAAAAAAGAAGCTTTTTTCTTGGCGTCTTCTTCAGATAAATTAGCTCCTAACATATTCTCAATTTGAACTAAACACAAAGCCATTGCCGACATTCCAGAAGCAGAAGAAGCAATTCCAGAACTATGTGGAAACGAATTATGTGTGTGAACTTCAAATTTGAATTGATTCAAAAATGGAATATATGCTGTAATTCTTTCGAAAAAAGTAATGATTTTTGGAGCAAAACTTTCTTTCAGTTCACCTTCCAAATAAACTTCAACTTCGAAATTATCCGACGTTTTTGGTGAAAATTTTAATTCAGTTTCTGTGTAGCTATTCGTTAATGTGTAGCTGATAGAGCTATTGGTTGGAATTTGATTTTTCTTTTTCCCCCAATATTTTACCAACGCAATATTTGATGGACTTTTAGCAGAAACGCTTCCTGATTTTAATTCCGAAGCAGTTATTGAAAGTGTTGAAATGAATTGTTGTTCCATAAAACAAAAGTAAACTATTTTGTAGAATTCAGCTTTTGAAAACGTTTATAATGATAATCAATTGCTTCTTTGATTGGAATAAATTCGTATTGAAGCAAATTTTTAACTTTAGAATTGTCGTATTTGGTATAAGTTATCAACGAATAATAATTCGCTTTTGTCATATATTTTCCACCAAAAATTCGACTGAAAATAGATAGATTTTTAATAATTTTCAAGGTTGTATTCGAAACATTTTTGACTGAACGTTTGCTATTCATTGAAACAAAATCAAAGACTTCTCGGTAACTTTTATTTTCAGAAATTACCACAAATTTTTGATTGTAAACTTGTTGATTAATTAATTCTAAAAAAATCTTCACCACATCGCGTACATCTACAAATCCTGTTCCACCCGAAGGAGCATAATCGCTTTTTGACGAATTTTGTTGAAACAAACTTTCGCTTGCACGTTTTGTGTCCAAAGTTCCGATGATTACGCCAGGGTTAATAATAATGACTTTAATCCCTTCTTGTGAAGCACGCCAAACTTCCATTTCTGCTCTAAATTTTGAGATAGAATAAGAAGAATGCGTCAAGCTATTGTTCCAACCAGAGCGCTCATCGATCATTTTAGTTGCTGGATTCAAATCATCCATCGAAGCAATAGAACTGATGAAGAAAAATTCTTTCACGCCAGAATCAATCGCTTCATTTACCAAAGTCTCAGTTCCTAAAATATTCGTATTGAAAATTTCTTCTTCTTGACGTTCATCAAATGAAACAAAAGCCGCAGCGTGATAAATTGTCTCGATTCCGTCTAATAAATTTGGAAGTTCAGTAACATCCAACAAATCACCATCAATCCAATGAATAAATTGATAAAATTGCGAAGCATTTTGTTCCGCAAAGAAATTTTGGATGGTTTCTGTGTTCGATGTTTTTCGTTTTAAAGCACGAATAGGTTGTTGCTTTTTTGCCAATTCTACCAACAAATGCGCACCAACCAAACCTGTTCCTCCCGTTACGAAAATCATACTGAATTATAAATATTTTTTTTTCCTGAACCAAAAGTAAATAAAAATTACCACTAATAACATGACAAGTAAACAAATTGGATAGCCTAATTTGTAATTTAACTCGGGCATGAAATCGAAATTCATTCCATAAATTCCAGCGATAAAAGTTAAGGGTAAGAAAAATGCCGAAAAAACGGTAAGCGTTTGCATGATTTCGTTAGATTTCTGTCCATTTAACGAAAGATAAATTGTTAACAAACTTTGTACGTCATCTACAATTTGTGAATGCAAGTGTAACATTTTTACGTTTTCTTCGTACAAATCCTGTGATGAACTTGTCTTTTTGTTATCAGCGCGATATTCTTTCAGTGCTTCAAGCGTATAATCTAATATTTTTTTGCAAGCTGTAGCTTCTCGTTTGATTTTATATAAGGTAGGAAGTTTAATTTTTCTAAAATCATCCGTAAAAATCAAATGCTCGAGTTGATTGACTTCTTCGTCCATTTGATATGCTGGTTCTTCATACGTTTTGATGGTTTCGGAAATAATACGATACAAAATTCCTTTGATAATGATTTTAGAAGGATCAGTATTAGCTAAATATTTTTTCTGAATTTTTTCAAAAATATCCGTTTCCTTTTGATGAACAGTCACAATAAAATCTACTCCGATGTAAATACTGATTTTGTGACTAAATTCTCGAACAGTGTTTTTCAACATACGGTGTTCTTTATCAAAAAAGCGAATTAACAAAAACGAAACTTTTGAATCATCTGATTCATATTTAGGTAAATGCCCAGGCTCCAAACTATCTTCAATCGTTAATTTCTGAAAACAATATTTAGTAGCAATTTCATCTAACTCAATTTTTGTTGGATTTTGTAAATTAATCCATTCGAATTTTTCATTTTCGAAAAGTGTTTGCATGTATTCCTTTTATTCAAATTTTAAATAAATATATCAAATAAGTTTTATTTTGGCAGATCATTTATTATCTACTGAAAAATCATAACTTTGTATCTTGTAAAAATTAGATAAAAAATATATTAAAATACTATGAATCCATTAATTGAAGAATTGACTTGGAGAGGATTGGTTCACAATATTATGCCAGGGACAGAAGAACAACTAAATAAAGAAATGACTTCTGGTTATGTAGGTTTCGATCCTACAGCAGATTCTCTTCACGTGGGAAGTTTGGTTCCTATTTTCTTATTGGTTCATTTGCAACGTCACGGTCATCGTCCAATCGCCTTGGTTGGTGGTGCAACTGGTTTTATCGGTGATCCTACTGGTAAAGCTGCAGAAAGAAGTTTGTTAGATGAAGAAACATTAAATAAATATGTAGCTGGAATTAAAGCGCAATTATCTCGTTTCTTAGATTTTGATACGAACAATGGTAACTCAGCTTTATTGGTGAATAACTACGATTGGATGAAAAATTTCTCTTTTATTGATTTTGCTCGTAACGTAGGGAAACATATTACAGTTAACTACATGATGGCGAAAGATTCAGTAAAATCGCGTCTTTCATCAGAGTCTAATGTCGGAATGTCTTTCACAGAATTTACCTATCAATTGATTCAAGGATACGATTATTTACACTTGTACAAAGAATTAGGTGCAAAATTACAAATGGGAGGTTCTGATCAATGGGGAAATATTACGACAGGAACAGAATTAATTCGACGTACAGTTCAAGGAGAAGCGTTTGCGTTTACTTGTCCATTAACAACAAAAGCGGACGGAACTAAATTTGGAAAATCAGAAGGTGGGGAAAATATTTGGTTAGATAAAAACCGTACTTCTCCTTATAAATTCTATCAATTTTGGTTAAATCAAGCGGATGCGGATGCTGAACGTTACATCAAAATTTATACGTTTTTAGAAAAAGAAGCGATTGATGATTTAATCGAGCGTCATCGTCAAGAGCCACATTTACGCGAATTACAACGTAAATTAGCAACTGAAATTACAATTTTAGTTCATGGTGTTGAAGAATTACGCAAAGCAGAAAAAGCATCTCAAGTTTTATTCGGAAAATCAACTTCAGAAGATTTGAAAGAATTAGATGGAGATACTTTCTTATCAGTTTTCGAAGGTGTACCTCAAGCAACAATTGCAAAAATTGATATCGAAGCGGGATTAGATATTGTTACTGCTTTAGCAGAGAAATCAGGTTTCTTAAAATCAAATTCAGAAGCGCGTCGCGAATTGAAAGCAAACGCAATTTCTGTAAACAAAGAAAAAGTAGCGGAAGAATTTGTGTTGACAACAGAAAATTTAATCGCAGATAAATACATTTTATTACAAAAAGGTAAAAAGAATTATTTCATCTTAATTGTTGAATAATTTTTTAGATAAAACATTTCCAAAATAGAAAGCAAGCTGAATTAAGCTTGCTTTTTTATTTTGAATGTTTTTGCTCGTTGCGTCGTTATTATTTGATAAAACAAGTTTATCTTAGTCATTATCAAAAAATAACACATGAAACATCTTCCGTTTTTCTCTTTATTAGCTGAGTTAGCTGTTTCTACTTTTGTTTCTGTTCAAAATAGTTTTATTCCTCAACCTCAACAATTAGAATTGAAGAAAGGAACTTTGGTTTTAGGAAATAAAATTACGATTAATCCAGATCCAAATTTTCCAGAAATAGATTATTTGATGAAACAATTCAAATCAATTACGGGAAAAAATCTAACGAAAACTACTTCTAACAATTTCGACAATACGATTAATATAATTTACTTGGCTGCTCCAGAAAATAGTAACGAAGAATATTATGAGTTGAATATTAATCAAAACGGGATATTGATTGCTTCGCCTACAAATCGAGGAATTTTTCTCGGAATACAAACACTTTTACAATTAATCGAAGAACATAAAAAGGATCTCAAATTACCTTATCTCAAAATAAAAGATGAACTATAATTTACGTATCGTGGAATGCATTTAGATCTTTTTTCGTCATTTTTTTACGTTAGATGTGGTCTAAAATTATTTGAATTATTTGGCGGCTTACAAATATAATAAATTTCATTGGCATTTGACTGATGATCAAGGTTGTATAATCGAGATTAAGAAATATCCAAAGTTAACAGAAGTTGGTGCTTGGCGAAATGGATCGCAGGTTGGTGCGTATTCGGATATGAAATTTGATGATAAAAAATATGGTGGATTTTACACGCAAGAACAGATAAAAGAGGTAGTGGCTTATGCAGCGAAATTGCATATAGATGTTATTCCAGAAATCGAAATGCCAGGTCATGCGCAGGCTGCGTTGGCGGCATATCCTAATTTTGGTTGTACGAATGAGAAGTTGGAAGTGTGGAAAACGTGGGGAGTTTCGGAAGATATTTTTTGTCCAAAAGAAGAAACGTTTCAATTTTTGCAAGATGTCATGGATGAGGTAATTGCGCTTTTTCCATATATAAATGTACATATTAGGGATGATGAGGTGTCAAAGAAACGCTTGAAAGAAAACTCTTTTGCCGTCATTTTGCGATTTTAGATGAAAAAGGAATCAAACATAGTACGGCGATTTATGAGGTTGATGGAAAGGCTTCTGTTGATCAAAATGGGAAGATAAAATATGAGTTGAGTTCGGCGAATGAACCTTCACGAATTCGTTTTACAACAGATGGTTCAGAGCCAATTATTAATTCGAATGTGTATCAAAAACCATTAGAAATTACGAAATCTCAAACGGTAAAATCAGCCTATTTTGAAGATGGCAAAAAAGTAAGTGCAACAACTTCTCAGGATTTTGTAATTACGAAATCAACAGCCAAAAAAATCACATTAGAGTATCAACCTGCTGAGGCATATTCGGTTGGTGGAGCGTCTACTTTGGTGGATGGAATAAAAGGAAGTCTTAAAAATCATGGTAAATCGTGGTTAGGTTTTTCTGGAAAAGATGTGATTGCAACAATAGATTTCGAAACTAAAATGGAGTTTTCTACTATTCAATTTTCTACGCTAGATCGCAAAGGAAGTTGGATTTATCTCCCAAAATCTGTTAAAGTGTTGATTTCAGATAATGGAAAAAATTTTAAAGAAATTAAAACTATTTCATCTCCTGAAATCGAAAAATCAAATGGAATAATGAAGATTGATTTACAAAAACAACAAGCGAAATATCTTAAGATTGTGATTGAAAATTTAGGAATAATTCCAGATGGACAAGCTGGTGCAGGAAATAAGGCTTGGTTGTTTATTGATGAAATTTCGCTTGAATAAAAACAAAATAGTCAAACCAAAAAAGCAAGCTACAAGAGCTTGCTTTTTGTTTTGAAAACTATTTTTTTATCTCAATTCTGAAAGATAATCTTTAATTGCTCCAGAAAGATTTCCATTCGAATTTTCTAAAACACGTAAAAAAGCACTTCCGATAATTGCTCCATCTGCGTAATTCCAAGCTTTTTCTACATCAGCTTTTGTCGAAATTCCAAATCCTATTTGATGTGGTTTTGTTAAACCTAAATTTTTAACATTTGACAAAAAATCTTCATTATAATTAGATTGTGTAGCACCAGTTGTAGCTGAACTCGAAACGATATAAACAAATCCAGAAGTTGCATCATTAATCTCTTTAATGCGTTTTTCTGTTGTTAAAGGTGTAATTAAAAATGTAACTTTTTGATCGTATTTCTCAAATAATTCTTTGTGTTGCGTCAAGTAAATTTCGTACGGCATATCAGGTAAAATCAAGCCTGAAACTCCACTTTCTTGACAGTTTTGTAAGAATTTTTCTAATCCGAATGTCATTACTTGATTGTAATAACCCATCAAAACAATTGGCGAAGAAATTTCATTTTGAACCGATTTTAATTGTTCAAACAAAATGTCCAACGTCATTCCATTTGCTAACGCTTTTTCACTTGTAGCTTGTATTGTTGGACCATCAGCTAAAGGATCAGAATATGGAATACCGACTTCGATAATGTCAACATTGTTTTGATCTAATTCTTTTAAAATAACAGGGGTATCCGATAAATTCGGATACCCAGCTGTTGTGTATATTGTAATGAGGTTTTTATTTTTTTGACTAAATAATTGCTCTAATTTGTTCATTTTTATTTTGCTTGTTTTAATAAGATTGTATAGACTGGAAAGTGGTCAGAATAACCGTTTGCACGATAAGTATCGCCGCTCCACATACGGTTAGGGAATCCTTTATATGCACCTTCTTTCGCTTTTAAATAATCTTTGTTGTAAATTTCAGTTTTGAAGATTTTATACGTTGAATAATCTTTATTTTTTGTAACCAATGATGAAGTTGAGATAAATTGATCAAATAGATTCCAAGCATCACGATAAGCTAAAGTACCAACACCTTTTTTATATAAAGGTAACATAGGATCGTAATATCCGTTATCCGAAACTTTAGCAATTTCTCCAGCTGGATCAAATGTATTTTTAATACTTGGAGAAATAGGATCATCATTAAAATCACCCATTGCAATTACTTTTGCATTTGGATTTTTAGATTTTAATTCATCAAAAATTCCTTTCATCACCTTTGCTGCTTCCATACGAGCTGGCATCGAAACTTTTTCTCCTCCACTACGAGAAGGCCAGTGATTTACTAAAAAAGTGATTTCTTCACCGTCTAATAAACCTGTAACTTGTAGAATATCACGCGTATATTTTCGTTTACCTTCAGCATCATAATTGAAAATTGGATGAGGTCTTGCATCAATTACCTTGAAACGAGATTTTTGATACAATAAACCTGTATCAACTCCACGTGCATCAAATGAATTGAAATGAACAACACCATAATCGTATTTTTTCAAAGCAGAGCTTTTTGCTAAATCTTCTAAAGTTTCTCTTGTCTCAATCTCGCAAATACCAACTATTACTGGAGCAGAACCTGTAACATCTGCACCTAATTCGCTAATAACTTTTGAAATATTATTGACTTTCTGGAAATATTTTTCTGTATTCCATCTTTTATTTCCGTTTGGTAAAAATTCTTCTTGAAGAATTAATGGGCGGATAATTTTCTTTCCTTTTATATTTTCGTACGTATAACTTTGTTTGAATTCTTCTGTTTCGTACTTCGATATGTCAGATTCTGCAATCTGAATGTGATAATTTTTGTCATTAAAAGGTAAAGTTCCATTTACATATCCAACTGATTTTATGGTGTCAAAAAGATTCTCGACATTGTAAAACGCTACAGTTGCACTTGAATATTTGCTTTGAGCTTTAACATTTAACGTTAAGAATAAATTAAAAATTATTAATAAAGTTAAAGATTTATTAATTTTAAACATATGTTATTAATTATGAATTTACTAAATTTGTTGTCCTATTTTTTCTGATGAAGGAAATAAAGAGCTAATTTATAAATAAAAATTCGTTTGAATGAACAAATTATTGTTAAGTCTTTCAGTCTTTGCAGCAACTGTCGCTATGGCGCAGGCGCAAACAAAGGTTACTGGGGTAGCAAAAAATGCTGCTACAGGTGAAGAGGTTTATAACCTCACTGTACGTTTGGACGGAGGAGCAGTAAGCGATGCTGCTATCACCGATCGTATAGGATATTTTCAGTTTGTAGATATTCCGGATGGAACGTACAAATTACAAGTTTATGGCGTGGGCTATGACCCATATGAAAAAGAAATCACAGTAGCAGGGCAAAAAGAGCTTGACTTAGGTGATATTAAATTAACATTTAATCCAAATACAGCAGAAGTTGGAATTATTACATTAACAGATGATGAATTATCTGATGATGAAAGTTCGACAGCTTCAAATTCAGGACTTTTACAATCTTCACGCGATGTTTTTGCTCGCGTTTCTGCGTACGAATTAGGTTCGTATTGGTTTAAACCAAGAGGTTTAGACAACAAATATAATGATGTATTATTCAATGGAGTTCGTATGAACAAAATGGATAATGGTCGTGCAACTTTTAACAACTGGGGAGGTTTGAATGATGTAACTCGTCGTCCAGATGAGTTAACATACGGAATTGAACCTTCTAATTATGCTTTTGGTGATTTAGGTGGAGTTACAAATTTTGATACTCGTCCTTCAACAATGCGTAAGGGAGTAAGTTTGGCTTATTCTAGTACAAATCGTTCATACAGAAACCGTGTAATGGCTACATATAATACGGGATTGATGGATAATGGTTGGGCGTTTATGGTTTCTGGAAGTAGACGTTGGGCAGAAGAAGGTATTATAGAAGGTACTTTTTATGATGCATACGCTTACTACTTAGGAGTTGAGAAAAAGTTTAATGAAAAACATACTTTAAACTTTACAAGTTTTGGTGCGCCAACTCGTCGTTCTACAGGTTCACCTAATACACAAGAAGTTGTGGATATGATGGGGATTTATTACAATTCTTATTGGGGATGGCAAGATGGTGAAAAACGTAATGAACGTGTAAAGAAAACTTTCGAGCCTATTAATATGTTGACGCATCATTGGAATATTAATAATAAATCTAAATTAACGACAACTATTTCTTATCAATTTGGAAAAGAAAGTGGATCTCGTTTAGATTGGTTTAAAGCAAATAATCCTTCACCAACATATTACCGTAATATGCCGAGTTACTTAGCTTTTAATGGGGCGTCTGCTGATGCAATCGCAGAAAGAGAGCAATTATGGAGAAGTGGTCAAATCTCTCAGTTAGATTGGGCAAGTATGTATCGTGCGAATGAAAATAGTGCGACAGGAAGAGCTGCTTATTGGTTAACTGCAGATGTTAATGAAGATAAAACGGCTACGGCTTATACTAATTTTCAAACAGAATTAACTTCAAATATAGATTTAACAATTGCAGCATCTTATCAAAATACAAAATCTAAATTGTATCGTGAGATTCAAGATTTATTAGGTGCACAATATGTATTAAATGTAGATGATTTTAATGTGACGACAAATTTACCTGTTAATCATTTTTATAATTTCAACTTATTAGATCCCGATTATGTAGCTAAGAAAGGAGATAAACAAGAGTATTACTACGAAATTAATCGTGATTATGCAGATTTATTCGCGCAGTCTAAAATTAAATCTAAATACTTAGATGTTACTATTGGGATGAAAGCTGCTTTAACTAAGTTTTACCGTGATGGAAAGTTCCAAAATGAAATGTATAAAGACAATTCTTACGGAAAGAGTAAAACATATGATTTTGTAGACTTTGGTGTGAAATCTAACTTTTTAGTAAAATTAGATGGACGTAACTTTATTCAAGCAAATGTAATGTATCAGACAGAAGCGCCTACTTCTGATGAGATTTTTCCAAATGCACGTCTTAATGATGTAACTGTTGATGGAATAGAAAGTGCTAAAATATTCTCAAGTGATTTATCTTATATTTTAAGAGCTCCACGTATCAAAGCTCGTGCGACGGCTTTTTATACTAGAACAAAAGATGAGATAGAGAAGGCTTTTGGATATATTGATGGTGTTTCGGATCAAATTTTTGTTTCTGAGGTGATGACAGGCGTTGGAAAAGAATATTTAGGAACTGAGTTGGCTGTAGAAGCGCAAGTTTTACCAGTTCTTACAGTTTCTGCCGTAGCTGCTATTGGACAATATGTATACAAAGACAATCCTGATTATAACCTATATTCTGATGAATTTGGAATTAATGGAATTCCTTACAAAAATTATGGAACTGCTTATCTGGAAAACTATAAACTTGCTTCTGGACCTCAATCAGGATTTACTTTAGGTGCTGAGTATCGTGATCCTAAATTTTGGTGGGTTGGTGTTTCTGGAAACTATTTAATGAACAATTATGCAGATCCTGCACCTTTTAGAAGAACAATTAATTTTATTACCCAAAATGGGGTTCCAATTAATGGAGTAACAGAAGAAGGATTGAAAGAAGTTTTAAAACAAGAGAAGTTTAGTGATGAGTTTATGTTGAATATCAATTTAGGAAAAACGTTCCGTATTGGTAAATATTCAGCAGGGATTTCAGGAACAGTAAACAATGTACTGAATAATAAAAACTATGTTACAGGAGGTTTTGAACAAATGCGTACAGGTAATTATAATAATGCAATTGATAAAAACTACCAACGTATGTTTGGTTCAAAAATGTTCTACGGAATGGGAACAACTTATTTCGCTAACATTTATTTCAGATTTTAATTTTATTAACAACGAACACAATTTAAAATGAATACAATATCAAAATTAACAATAGCTGGTGTTTTAAGCTTAGGTTTATTTACAGCGCAATCTTGTGTGCAAGATGATGATTATGCAACACCTCCAATTGAATGTAATTTACCAAGTCCTAATATTTCTTTGGCTGACTTAGTCTCTAAAGTAACTGCTGGATCTATAAAATTAGATGCTAATAAAGCAATAGCAGAAGATTTAATCGTACAAGCATATGTTATATCTAGTGACGAAACGGGGAATTTTTTCAAAACGATTTCTTTACAAGATAAAGTTGAGAACCCTACAACAGGTATCCAAATAGAAATTGACGGAAGTAATTTATATAATTCTTATCCATTGGGAGCGCAAGTACAAATTAATTTGAAAGGGTTAATAGTTGCGAATGATCGTGGAGTAATGAAAATAGGTTCTGTAGATCCACAATATACTGTTGGTCGTATTCCAAGTGCTGTTATGTCAACTTATATGGTTAAAACATGTGAAGCAATCCAAACGATTAAACCCAAAGTTGTTTCTTCATTAACAGATGCTTTAAAACCTGAAAATCTAAATACATTAGTAACGATAGATGGAGTTCAATTCATTGATCCTGACGGAGATAAAACGTATGGAGTTTCAGGTACTACAGTGAATAGAGTGATTGTAGATAAAAAAGGAAAAGAAACAGATTTACGTAACTCTGGCTACGCAACGTGGTATGCAGATGCTTTACCTAAAAAAAGCGGGTCTATTACAGTAGTAGTTTCTCGATACAATTCAACTTATCAAGTATTTATCCGCGATACGAAAGATGTGAAATTTGATCAAGATAGATTTACTACAGGAGGAGGAGGTACAACTCCAGGAGCAGAAGCAGCTAATTTGTTATTTAAAGGTTCTGATTTTAATGTTTGGGCAGACTTTTTAGCTTCTATTAATACATCATTCGGATTAAAAGGTTATGCTACAAGTGGAGTTGGATTAGGAAGAGATAATAGTAATGGATTACAAATAAAAGGAACTCCAGATGCTAATGATTACGTCTTTACAGCGATTAATACGTTAACTCCAGCTTCAACTTCTAAAAAAATTACATTCTATGTGAAAGGTACATCTGCAAAATCATTGTCTTTAAATGTTTATAGAGCTGCAGGAGGTTATGATGTGTACAACGTAGGAGATTTATCTTCTTCTGTAACTTTAACAAAAGCTGCTTTAAATAGTAGTAATAATGGTACAAATAGTTATACAGGAACTATTGACACGAAAGGAGAATGGGTTTTAGTTACACTTGATCTAACAGGAGTTGATTTAATGAAAACATCAGGTCAAGATGTTTTTGCATTAAAAGTAGGATCAAAATCGGCATATGATTTAGTTATCGATAATATCAAAATTGACTAATTAATCAGTTTCAATACTATAATATCTAAGGCAACCAATTGGTTGCCTTTTTTGTTTTTATTAGGTTAATAAATTCCTAAATATTCTTCATTTTTTAAAGTGATTTCACATTCTGAAATGTATAAAATTCAAATAAAAATAATCTTTTATATAATATTGATTTTATGTTATTGAAAAAATATTAACATAAAATCAATTTTAATTTTATTAAAAAAAGTTAAAAAAAGATTTATTAATTATTTAATAAGTAATTAAAAATGGATAATTGATAAAAAAAAGTAAATTATGTCTTATTTAGATAAAATGTTAATTATATATCATTTTTCTTTTTTCTCTAAAAAATAATGTTCAGATTTGTTTCCCTATTTTATAAAAATAAGACTATGAGGAGAAGAATCACATCTTTGAGTTTGTTAGCTTTCTTAGGTTTAGGAACAGCTGCATTTGCTCAAGTAACAGGTGTTGTAAATGACGCAGATAATTTTCCGGAAGCGGATGTAGAAGTATCTGTAAAAGGTGCGGACAAAGTTGTCTATACTGACCAAGACGGAAAATTTGACATTGATGCTAAAATTGGAGATATTTTAGTTGTTAATGGAAAAGAATTTAGTGTTACAAGTAACGCTTTAGGTACATTAAAGTACGCTGCTGCTACAAATTCTACGGTTGATTTAAGTGAAGTTGTTGTGAAATCTATTTTCAATGCTCCATCTAAATCAGGTGTTACAACTGTAAAAGCAAAAGATTTAGAACAGATGAATCCATCTGTATCTATCGACCAAATGTTAGGAGGTAAAGTAGCAGGTTTGTCATCTCAAGCGATGAGTGGTGCTCCTGGTGCAACTGCTAATGTTACAATTCGTGGTGCAATTGGTTTGAATGGTGGTGTAAAATCTCCATTATATGTTGTTGATGGTACATATATGACAGCTGCTGATGTTAATGCTATTAATCCAGCTGATATTGAAGAAGTAAAAGTATTGAAAGATGCCTCTCAATTAGCAATTTTCGGTTCTCGTGGAGCAAATGGTGTAATCATCATGAAAACAAAATCTGCGAAAAAAGGTGAAGCAATTGTTTCTTATTCATCTCGTATTGGAGTGAATCAAATGGTCGATTTACCAAACATCAACTTGATGAATGCAGAACAATTATTAAATTACCAAAATGGTTTAAGTACTATTGGTAATTTAGGTTTGGGACAAGCTCGTACATCACAAGAGATTGCAACTTTGTCTAAAAATAATCATAAATGGTCTGATGATTTATACAAAAACGGTATTACATCATCTCACTTTATTTCGATTAGTAAAAATGATGGTGAATCATCAAATAACTTTTCTGTAGGTTATGATAAAAATGAAGGAGCTGTTAGATACTACGATGGTTTAGAAAGAATTACAGCTACATTCAATAACACAACAAAAGTAAAAGATTGGTTACGTTACGGAATCAATGTGAACGGATCTTACACAACGTTAGATTCTCCTCGTGACCGTGTAAACGCACAATCTCCATTCTATAATACATTGTTAAACCGTCCTTACGAGACTTTTTATTCAATGGACGCGAACGGAAATGTAATTTTAGATGCAGATGGAAATAAAGTTTACAATCCTAATGCGAACTACATGGGATATCCTGTTGCTGATGAAATGGAAAAAACGGATGCTCAAACAAGATATTTACGTATTTATGGAACTGGTTTCGTTGAAGCAGATCTTGCTAAAAATGTAACTGCTCGTACAACTTTAGGTGCTACTTATAACCGTACACAATACGAAAATTTCTTAAAACCATCTTCAGTTTTATCTCAATTATTAGGGGACGGAGGTTCTAAAACAGATAGGAGTACAGACCGTTTTGATTACAACTGGCGTAATGAGGTTTCTTACGAAAATACTTTTGGAGGTAAACATCATTTACGTGTTACAGCGGCATCAGAATATATCAACCAAAGTTTATATTCGATGACAATGTACGGAATTGGTTTCCCTAATGATTATTTACAAACACAAGGTTTAGCAACGTTAATCGAACAAGATTCTAAATCAGAAAGATGGAGAGTTTCTAAATTTGGTTATTTAGGAGCAGCTTCTTATGATTTTGCTAATAAATATTTCGTAGATGCATATGTTCGCCGTGATGGTACTTCATTAGCAGGTTTAGATAACAAATATGGAACTTTCTGGGGTGTTGCCTTAGGATGGAACATAGCGAAAGAAGGTTTTTTACGTGATGTAAAAGCTGTTAATAATTTAACACTTAAAGCATCTTATGGTGAAGTAGGAGATGACTCGGCAATTTCACGTTACGCAAATTTAACTCTTTTACAATTAGATAAAACTTATAACGGTCAAGCATCTGCATTCCCTGATGGTAATTTATCAAATAGAAATACTACTTGGGAAACAAATAAGAAATTCAATGTAGGTTTAGATTTTGGATTCTTTGGGAATCGTTTAACAGGATCGATGGCTTACTTTAATGAATTGAGATCAGACTTTATTTTTAATCAACAATTAGCTCCAGAAGCTGGTGGGTTTACTACAATAGTAAATGCAGGTGAAATCAAAACTGAAGGATTTGAATTAGAATTAAACTATGATGTAATCCGTTCTAAAAACTTTGATTTATCTGTTTACGGAAATGTAACAAATCTAAAATATAAAATTAATGAATTAGCAGATGGCAATAATTCTTTAATTATGTCTGATTCATACGAAAGTATGATTCATGTTGAAGGAGGTAAACCTTATCAATTCTATTTAGTACGTCATGCAGGTGTTGATGCAAATACTGGTAAAGATTTATACTTAGATAAAGATGGAAACGTAACTGACGTTTATGATGGAGGTGATGCAGTAGCGACTAACAAAACTCCACTTCCAACTTTAATGGGTGGTTTCGGTTTGAATGCTAAAATCTATGGATTTGATATTAATGCAGACTTTACTTATTCTGCAGGTGGATATATGTATAACAATACATATGCTTACTTAACAGATCCAACATCTTTAGATAACCATGTTGTAGAAGCTGCTGATTATTGGAAACAAGCTGGAGATAATGCTTCATTTGCTTTGCCAAATACAACAGGGCCAGAATATTCAACAAAATATTTAGAAAAATCTGATTATATCGCATTCCGTAGTTTATCATTAGGATATAATTTTACTGATTTAGTAAAAGGAACATTTATCAAAAACTTAAGAATGTTTGCTCAAGTTCAAAACTTAGCATTGTGGACAAATTACCATGGTAACCCAATTGCAGGTACAGGAACAAGTGAAAGTAGTGCAGTAGGTTCGTCAGGATATGTATCAAACTCTTTTACGGCGTTCTCTTATCCATTAGTTCGTTCTTATTCTATCGGATTTAATGTATCATTCTAAAAAATTATAACAAAATGAAAAAAAATATATTAGTATTATCATTGTTAGCTTGTGCATTAAGTTTTACATCTTGTAGTGATGATGATATCGATCAAAAACCTTACGATAAAATTGAATTTGCTGATTATTATAAAACCGAATCTGATTTCACAACGGCATTAAATGGTGTTTATCAAGGATTTTCTCAAGCAGGTTACTATGCAGGTTTAAGTAATGCAAGTGATATTGTTTCTGTAGGAGATATCTTAGCAGATAATTTAATCTTAGATCCAAATGGACGTCGTGCAGGTCAAAGAGCACACACTTGGTCATATAACTCAAATTCAGTTCCTACGAGTATTTATTCGTCATCTTATAATATTATTTCTAGAGCTAATATTATTTTAGCAAATACAGATAATTTACAAGATGGAGATTTCAAAAATAATGTAATTGCACAAGCAAAAGCAGTTCGTGCATTGGCTCATTTTGAAGTAGCTCGTACATATGCTGAGATTCCAACACAGTCTGCAGAAGCAAGTTCTACTGTTGGTATTGCTTACGTAGACAAGTATGATCCTACAGCAATGCCAAAACGTGATGCTACGATTACAGAATCTTATGATAAAATTATAGCAGATTTAGAAGCTGCAATTCCAAATTTAGAAGCTTCTTCAGAAACTTCTGTTATGGGTAAATCTGCAGCGCAGGCTTTATTAGGAAAAGTATATTTATATAAAGGAGATTATAAAAAATCGATTGAATTTTCTAAACCGGCTGTTGATGCAGTTGCTCCAGCAACTCAAGCTCAATTAGCAGGGTTATGGACTTCTAATAATAGTAATGGTGTTTTATTTGAAATTCCATTTATCAATTCTGGAGATCCAACAATTGGTACTAACTATAGTCAAGGAGCAACGAACGAAAATATTGTAATTGAATATGCAGTAGATAAAGATTTCTATGCTTTGTATAATCAAAAAACGGAATCAGAGCGTATAAATGCGTACTTCAAAATTTTCAACCCTAGTAACCACGATAGTCAAGCAGTTATTGCCGTTAATAAATACATAAATGGTAAAGTAAAATTAGGATTGAATAACGCACGTTACTTACGTGTAGAAGAAGCAATTCTTAATTTAGCTGAAGCTCAATATTTATCTGGAGATCAAGGTGCCGCTTTGATTACTTTAAATAAATTAAGAGATGTACGTTACTCTAATTATGCAGGTGGAGAAACTGGAACTGCAATTTTTGATGCAATTCAATTAGAGCGTCGTAAAGAGTTAGCTTTCGAAAACGGAGATCGTTGGTTTACATTAAAACGTTTACAAGGAGTTGCTGGTATCTCTTCTGTTTACACAAGCGGTATTCAACGTAGTGGAAACGGTTATTTAGCAAATGGTACAGGAACTGCTTCTTCAGAACAAACATTAAAAGCTGGAGACCACAAATGGCAATTACCTATTCCTCAATCCGTTTTAAACTTAAATAAAAATATGACTCAAACTCCTGGGTACTAATTATAATTTTTTATAGCTTTTTAGCATTAAAAGAGGCTACCAATTTTGGTAGTCTCTTTTTTTTATTGTGTGAAATGTTAAAGTTTAATATATTTTTAACGTTTTATTATCAACAATAATCTAATAAAGTTAATTTTTAATGAAGTTAATTTCATAAATATTGTACTTGTATTCGTTTATATAGATAAAATACTAGTTTTATTTTTGTTAAGATATGTTTTTATAGAAAAATTATTTAAATACTTGATAATTAAAAAAAATACTTAAGTTTTTGGAAATCTTAAAAAAAGTTAGAGTTTTGTCTAAAATGTTATAAAATATAAAACTATGAGGAGAAGATTAACATCTTTGAGCTTTTTAGCTTTCTTAGGTCTAAGTACTTTTACTTTTGCTCAGGTAACCGGAACTGTAAATGATTCTAATAGTTTACCTGAAGTTGATACAGAAGTGAAAGTTAAAGGCACTAATAAAGTAGCTTATACTGATGAAAGTGGAAACTTTAATATTGATGCTAAAGTAGGGGATACTTTGGTAATTAATGGTAAAGAATATAAAGTTACATCAACTACGTTAGGTACTATTTCTGCCGCTGATACTGTAAACTTAGAGGAAGCGTTGATTACAGTTGCATTTGGTAAACAAAGAAAAGAGGCAATAGTTGGTGCAGTTGCAGTTGTTGATGAAAAAGTATTAGAAAAACAACAAGCAACAAATGCATTATCAGCAATTCAAGGATCTGTAGCTGGGGTTAATATTATTAATTCAGGTGGTCAACCTGGTTCAACTCCAACAATTCGTATTAGAGGTATCGGATCTATTAATGCTTCAGCTGATCCATTAATTGTTGTTGATGGTGTTCCGTTTAATGGAAATATATCAATGATTAGTCAGGATATGATTGCATCTATTAACGTGTTGAAAGATGCGGGTTCAACTGCTTTATATGGAGCAAGAGGAGCTAATGGGGTATTTTGATTGAAACTAAGAAAGGAAGAAGATCTTCAACTCCTCGTGTTACTTTTACATCTCAATTTGGTGTAGCTGATCAAGCTGTAAAAATGCATGAAACTGTTGGTGCTGAAGATTATATGAAATATACTTGGGAAGCCCTAAAAAATGCTAATGGAGGAAGTGGTCAATATGCAACAGACAATTTAATTGCAAGATTAAGATACAATCCTTATGGTAGTAGTTTTGCTAAACCTATCGATGCTAATGGTAATGTAGTGAGTGGTGCTAAATTATTATGGGATACAGATTGGAAAGATTTAATTTTAAATAAGTCAGCAATAAGACAAGAATATGGAGTTAATGTAGATGGTGGTAATGAAAATACAACATACAATTTTGGGGCAAGCTATTTAAACCAAGAAGGATCAATTATTACTTCTAAATTTGAAAGAACTACTATTAAAGCTAATGTTGTTTCAAAAGTTGATAATTGGTTAGAATTAGGATTGAACTCTTTAGCAAGTTTTGGATATGAAAATGGACCAACTCAATCTGGAAGTTCTTATCAATCTCCAATACAATGGATAAATTCAGTTTCAAATATCTATCCTTTGTATAAAAGAGATGCTTCTGGTAATTTCTTATTTGATGCGTTAGGTCAAAAATATTATGATTATGGAGAAGGTGTAGATTTAGTTAATGGCGCAAGACCCGTATTAGCTACTGAGAATGCTGTAGGTGCATTGCTAAATGGTTATAAAGCAACAAATAAGCGTTTAAATCTAAATGTTAATGGGTACGCTAAAATTAATTTTACCGACTTTTTATCATTTAAAACAACTATGTCTTATCAGAAATATTTTTATGACTATAGTGGATGGTCAAGTAATTTATATGGTAACGCAGCATCAGTAGATGGACGTATAACAAAAAACAGAGATACCCAAGATACTAAAAATTTATTCAATAGTTTAAATTTCAACAAAAGTTTTGGTGATCATAATTTATCAGTTGATGCAATTATGGATATGTATGATTTTTCATATGAAACTATGAGTGCTCAAGGTGTTGGTTTTTTACCAGGTATTAGTGTATTGAATGGAACTACAAAACCAGAATCAGTTGGAGGAGCTATTTATAGAGAAAGAATTTTAGGATATATGGGTCGTGTATCTTATGATTATGCAAGTAAATATTTCTTAGAAGGATCTTTTAGAAAAGAAGCATCAACAAGATTTGCTGAAGATGTACGTTGGGGTGATTTCTTCTCGGTAGGTGCTTCATGGATTATTTCAAAAGAAAACTTTTTAAGAGGATCAGATGTTGTTTCTAATTTAAAACTTCGTGGATCATATGGTGAGACAGGTAATAATAGAACATCTAGTTATTTCCCGTACTCACAAGATTATGCAGCTGGGTGGTCTAATTTAAATGAAACAGGGTTAAATGCAACTGCTTTAGTAGATGATTTAATTACATGGGAAAAGCAAGCAACAACTAATATTGGTTTAGATTTTGGTTTTTTTAAAAATAGAATTACGGGATCTGTAGAGTATTATAATAGAGCTTCTAAGGATTTAATTATGGGTACTGCTTTGGCTCCTTCTGGAGGAATGGGATTCACTAGTATTACAACAAATATAGGTTCTATGAAAAATTATGGTATAGAAGTTAATTTAAATACTGTAAATGTACGCAACGATAATTTTGAATGGACAACAGGTATTAATGTAGGTACCGTTAAAAATGAAATCACAAAATTAAATGGTGCTGAATTCATTATTGATGGGACTAAAAGACTTGAAGTTGGAGGTGATTTATATGAATTTTATATTTGGGAATATGCAGGTGTAGATCCTACAGATGGAGCAGCTATGTGGTACAAAGATGATGCTGATGGAAATAAAGTGACTACAAAAGATTATTCTAGTGCAACTCGTTATAAACAAGGGAAATCATCTTTACCAGATTTTGAAGGAGGATTTACGAATTATTTCAGATATAAAAATTTTGATTTAAATGTATTATTTAATTTTAGTGTGGGAGCATATATTTATGATTCAACTTATGCTGGATTAATGAATACAGGAGCAAGTGCTGGTTATCAGTGGTCTACAGATATTTATGATAGATGGCAAAATCTAGGAGATATTACAAATACGCCAAAGTTAACAACATCTCAAAATAATTATAATTCGACATCTACAAGATTTTTATACAAAAATGATTATTTGAGATTAAAAGCTTTAAATGTAGGTTATAATTTCTCACAAAGAAATTTACAACAAATGGGGATAAAAGGATTACGAATCTATTTTCAAGGGGATAATTTGTTGACTTTCCAATCTCATAAAGGGATTGATCCAGAGCAATCTATCACTGGTACAACAAACAGTAGATCTTATCAACAAAGAATATATACGGTTGGATTTAATGTTAAATTATAATTTAAGATAATATGAAAAAATATATAGTATTATCCTTAGCAGCTTTGTCTTTTCTTACTGCTACAGGGTGTATGGATGATTATTTAAACGAACCATCTTCTTCTGAAACAGGAACAATTTCACCAGATGGTGCATATGCTTCAGCAACAAATGCAAAAGCAGTAATGGCAGGAATGTTAAGACAACAACGTACACAATGGAGTGTGTTTCAAACGACAGATTCAGGGGGGTTGTATTCATTACTTTTTGCTAGGGTAGTAAAAGGAGCTGATGTACAGTTAAGTGGGAGTCATTATAATTTTGATTATCAAAACGATAATAGAGAGCCAACGTATCGTCGACCACAATTTAATTGGAGGTTTCCATATATGATGATAGGGCGTGCAAACTTATTTATAAAAGGAGTAGAAGGTTCATTAACTATTTCTGAAGAAGATAAAAAAGATTTGCTTTCCCAAGGTAGGACTATGAGAGGTTTTTATTACTATCAATTGGCTTTAGAATTTAACCATGCTTATAAGTTTAATCCAACAGCAGCTGCACCTCCTGTTTATACAGATATTGATTTAGAAGGAAAGCCAATGGGAACTTTAGAAGAGTTGTATAAGCAAATTACTACAGATTTGGAATATGCCGTAGCTAATGGAGTTTCATCTAGAACAGATAATTCTTGGATAAACAAAGAAGTGTCCGCAGCAATTTTGTCGAATGTATATTTATCTATGGAGAATTGGGTGAAAGCTGAAGAAATGGCTAAAGTTGCCTATGGAGGAAATGTTTTAAATGCATTACATACAGTTTCATCTTATGTTCCAACAGGTTTTGACAATGCAGGAGATAAAGAATGGTTATGGTCGATGACCCAACAAGGGGATCAGTCTAACTACTATTATGCTGCGCCTCATGTTTTCATGGATTATGGACCTGGTTATAATAATGGGTTCTTAAATTCAGATTTTGTAGCTAAATTTGCTGAAAATGATAGAAGAAAAGAGGCTATTAAGGTTTTATCAAATTCTTTACCTCCTACAGACGTAAGATACTGGATAACAACTAAATTTGTATTTAATTTTGAATCTTCTATGCCAATATTTAGAACTCCAGAATTTATTTTAGTCGCAGCGGAATCAGCTTATAGACAAGGTAAAATTTCAGAATCTCAAACGATTTTGAACCAATTTAAATCAACGCGTTATAAAGGTTTTGTTAACGAATCTTTAACGGGGACAGCTTTGTTAGAAGAGATTCTATTAGAACGACGCAAAGAACTTTATGCTGAAAATGGGGTTGAATGGTTTGATGCAAAACGTTTGCAAAGAGGAATTAAAAGAGGAGGAAATCATTTGGTAAAAGTTACACTTGAACCAAATGATAAGAGATTTATCTTGAAAATTCCACAGATTGAAATTGATAATAATCCATTTATTGACGAATCTGTAAATAATGGAAGATAATAATAGATTCATATCATAATAACAAACCCTCGAAGTTTACTTCGAGGGTTTTTTCATTTAATACCCTTAACAAACTCCCAAGCTCTAATTTCTGCCCAAGAATGTATGTTATTTTCTAATGGAAAGCCGCAATGTCCACCGTATTTAGGCATTTCGAAGGTGCAGAATTTATGTTTTTTGAAGCGTTCGATAGGATAACAATCTTTCCCTAAAAAAGGATCATTTACTGCATTAACAATCAAACATGGTGTTTTGATATTATTCAAAACAGTTGCAGGAGAAGCTTTGTGATAATAATCTTCTTTAGATGAATAACCATGTAAAGCTGCTGTAAAATATTCATCTACTTCATCAAAAGTTTTGATTTTATCAATCATTTCTTCATTCAATACTCCTGGAAATTGTTTTGCTTTAGCTTTAAATTTTGGAACTAAAGTGCGTTTGAAATTTTTAAAATAAACAGTATTTGGAAATTTTTTCAATGTATCGGCACAAGATTTCAAAGAAATTGGAGCAGAAAATACAACAGCAGATTTTATTTTGTTCAAAACTTCATAATTTCCAAGATAATTCAAAACCAAAGCACCACCCATCGAATAACCAATCAAATAAATTTCTTGGTAATTTTCTGCTATTGCTTTTTCAACCACGCGATGTACATCATCAATCGATCCATGATGATACAAACGACAAGTTTTATTCATTTCACCTCCACAAGTTCTGTGATTCCAAGCCAAAATATTAAATCCTTTGTTATAAAAATAATCTGAACACGAATTAAGATAAGTTCGTTTTGAATCACCTTCTAATCCATGAAAAAGTATAATAAGTTTTTCTTTATTTTCTTGAAAACGCCAATCCAAATTCAGAAAATCACCGTCATTGGTTTCTATTCTTTCTCTTGTGTAGTTTGGTATAGGATATTTCTTGAATTTTGCTGGAATAATAGTAGAAAGATGTGCGTTTCGATTAATGAAATTAGGTTTCGGATAGTTAGAATTTTCTATGTAAGGCATTTAAAATATTTTTACGTCAATTAAGAAATCCTTTTTAATTTCTTCATTTATATTAGCTAGAATCTTCGATTTTCCCATCAATAATTCTTGTCTCATTGCAGGAGAATTAATTTTTACATACAAAACTCTTTGTCTTACTTCAACTCGGTCCGTATATTTCTCGAAAAACTTTCCCATCACCGTTTGCCAGGCCTCTTCTGCTTTCACTTCCCAAATCAATTCTTCTTTTCCACTTTGTTTAATAAAATGCTCCAAAGCTTGACCAAGTGTTTGCTGATTACTTCTTTTTTCGTACTTTTTCATAAACGGAAAACTTTACTTTCAGAATTAATTTGTTTAATGATTTGCTCTGTTCTTTCGGGATGTGTATCGGTGATAAAAATTTGACCGAATCGTTCTTCGTTCACTAATTTTATCAATTGTGTCACACGATGTTCATCCAATTTGTCAAAAATATCGTCCAATAATAATAATGGAGTGATGTTTAATGAAGATTTGATAACTTCTAATTGGGCCAATTTCAATGCAATTAAATACGATTTTTGTTGACCTTGCGAACCAAATTTCTTGATTGGATAATTGGTAATCGTAAACAATAAATCATCTTTATGAATTCCGGCTGTCGAATATTGTGTCGAACGATCTTTGTACAAAGCCTCTTTCAGAACCGTTTCAAAAGGTGCATCATTTAATTGCGAAACATATTCGATGTTCACTTTTTCTCGACCTTCTGAAATTTCATTGTAATATTTTAGGAAAGCTTCCAAAAAAGTTTGAATAAATTCTTTTCGAACTTCATGTATTTTCTTTCCTAAATGAATCAATTCTTCATCATAAATTTCCAAAGAAGTTGAATCAAATGTATTATTTGAAGCAAAGTATTTTAGCAAGGCATTTCGTTGAACTAAAACCTTGTTGTATCGCATCAAATCAGCTAAATATTGCTTATTCGATTGCGAAATAATATTATCCAAAAATTTGCGTCGAACTTCACTTCCTTCTTTGATTAAATCACTGTCATAAGGTGAAATCATTACCAAAGGATATTGTCCAATATGATCAGAAATACGATCATACGATTTCGAATTTCGTTTTAATTGTTTGGGCTGACCAGAACGAACCAAGCAAAAAATCACATCATCAGATTCGTTTCGATCAAAAGTACCTTCTAATGTAAAAAAATCACAATCAAACTGAATATTCATCGCATCCGAATGATTCAGATACGATTTACTTAAAGCCAAATAGTGAATAGCATCCAAAATATTGGTTTTGCCTTTTCCATTTTGTCCTACAAAAGCATTAATTTTTGGTGAAAATTCGAAATTATTTTCATCAAAATTCTTGAATTGTCGCGCTTTAAGTTCTTTTAAATACATAAAAGCAAAATTACGATATTAATTAAGATTTACGATTGACGAAGTTTGATTTATGATTTTTTATAATGATTTTCAATCCTAAAACAATGATTTTGAAACAAAATGTCGAGTTAAAAATCAAAATGATGTATTTTTGCATCTTTATAAGTAAGATTTAGAAAAATGGCAATTCAAAAACCATCGATTCCCAAAGGGACAAGAGATTTCTCACCTTTAGAAGTGAATCGTCGTCAATATATTATCAACACGATTAAAAAACAATTCGTGTTATTCGGATTCTCTCCAATCGAAACTCCATCATTCGAAAATTTATCAACTTTAACAGGTAAATACGGAGAAGAAGGAGATCGATTAATTTTCAAGATTTTGAATTCTGGAGATTATTTAGCAAAAGTTGATGAGCAATTGTTAACAGATAGAAATAGTCAAAAAGTAATTGCGCAAATCTCTGAAAAAGCGTTGCGTTATGATTTAACCGTGCCTTTTGCGCGTTATGTGGTACAACATCAGAATGAAATTACATTTCCTTTCAAACGTTACCAAATTCAACCAGTTTGGCGTGCCGATCGTCCTCAAAAAGGTCGTTTCCGTGAGTTTTTTCAATGTGATGCGGATGTTGTAGGTTCGGATTCGTTATTACAAGAAGTTGATTTTATACAATTATATGATTCAGTTTTTACAGAATTAAAAACGCCAGTTGAAATTCATATCAACAATCGTAAAATTTTATCAGGTTTAGCAGAAGTAGCAGATATTTCGGCTCAATTGATTGATTTTACTGTGGCTTTAGATAAGTTGGATAAAATTGGTGAAGAAGCGGTGAAAGAAGAAATGCGTGGAAAAGGAATTTCTGATTCTGCGATTGAAATTTTATCACCTTTATTCTCAATGAATGGAGATTGTAAAACACAATTTGCTCAATTAAAAGAAATTTTAAAATCTTCGGAAACTGGATTAAAAGGAATTGAAGAATTAGAATTTGTTTTTGAAAATACAACAACTATTGGTTTACAATCTGCTGAATTAGTATTAAACTTAACTTTAGCGCGTGGTTTAGATTATTATACAGGAGCTATTTTCGAAGTGAAAGCGAAAATCGGAGAATTCTCTTCATCTATTGGGGGTGGAGGTCGCTACGATGATTTGACAGGAATTTTCGGATTGAAAGATATTTCTGGTGTTGGAATTTCTTTTGGATTAGATCGTACGTATTTAGTTTTAGAAGAAAATAATTTATTCCCAGCTTTAGAAGATTCAACAAATATTCAAGCGTTGTTCATTAATTTCGGAACGAAAGAAGCTACTGAAGCAATGAAATTGGTGAAACAATTACGTCAAAGTGGAATTAATACAGAGGTTTATCCTGATGATGCAAAAATGAAAAAACAAATGGGATATGCTGATAAAAAAGGAATTAAGAAAGTAATTCTTTTGGGTGAGAAAGAAATTGCAGAGCAAAAAGCGACTGTAAAAGATATGATTTCGGGAGAACAAACTGAAGTTGCTTTTGCTGATTTGGCTAATGCGTTATAGATTTTGGAAAGAATCTAATTGTATTTGTTTAATATATAACAAGTTAAATAAGGTTTAGATACAAAATAATAAATAGGCATTATGCCTTAATTCAAATCTATTCAATATATTTGCAAACTATTTAATCAAGAATATAAAATGAGTTTATTAACAGTTGGTACAGTTGCCTTTGATAAATTAGAATCTCCTTTTGGAAAAACAGATAAAATCTTAGGTGGTGCCGCTACATATATCGGTATGGCGTCTTCTTTATTGGGCGTGGATACAGCAATCGTTTCAGTTGTTGGTGGAGATTTTCCACAAGAATACATCGATTTATTAATTTCAAAAGGAATTAATTTAGATGGTTTAGAAATCGTAAAAGAAGGAAAAACATTCTTTTGGGAAGGTAAATACCACAACGATTTGAACACACGTGATACGTTAGCAACAGAATTGAATGTTTTAGAAACGTTTAATCCAATTGTACCTCAAGATCGCAAATCTCCAGACGTTTTGATGTTAGGAAACTTACATCCATTGGTACAAAAAGGAGTGTTGACACAGTTAGATAATCGTCCAGGTTTGGTTGTTTTAGATACAATGAACTTTTGGATGGATTGTGCTTGGAATGAGTTAATGGATGTAATCAAAGATGTTGATGTAATTTCTATTAATGATGAAGAAGCGCGTCAAATGTCAGGTGAATATAGTTTAGTGAAAGCAGCTAAAAAAATTATGACATTCGGGCCAAAAACAGTTATCATCAAAAAAGGTGAGCACGGAGCTTTATTATTCCAAGAAGAACAAGTTTTCTTTGCACCAGCTTTACCATTAGAAGATGTTTTCGATCCAACAGGAGCTGGAGATACATTCGCAGGTGGTTTCTCTGGATACTTAGCAAAAACAAACGATTTTTCTTTCGATAACATGAAACGTGCAATTGTTTACGGATCTGCATTAGCATCTGTAACATGTGAAAAATTTGGAACAGAATCATTAGGAGCTTTAACACGTGATGGTTTAGCTGAACGTTTGAAAGAATTCAATAAATTAATGGATTTCTCAATAAATTTATAAGAAAATTATTCATCAAAATATTTAAAGCCTTGCATTTGCAAGGCTTTTTTGTTTTATATTAGATTGTAAATTTATTTATATGCAAGCTATTTTTGAAATAATTTTTATTGCGATTAGTGAACTTATAATAGAAATTTTTGGAATACGAGTTCGATATATTATTTTAAAACTATTTAATCCAAAGTTAAATTTTGAGGAATTTTCTCAAAATGAATCAGGTTGGCATAAATTTATAATGCAGTAGTAGGTTTGTTAATTCTAATTGGATTAATATTTGGTGTTGCTTTCTTATATTTTAATTAAAATGAAAAACAAAATTATACATCTTCTCATATTGGCATTTTCCTCTTTACTTTCTGGAATAATGATTTCGAAAATGTCATTCATCGGTAAAATAGGAATCACAATTATTTACAACGAATATACGATCCTGAAATCGTGGTGGAAAACAGCCTTGTTATTATTCGCTATACAAGCTGTTATTTTTATCGTATTATCCATTTGGAATGAGAAAACAACGAAACGTTTTAAACGTTTGTTATTGCCTCTCATTTTCCTTTTTATGGGAATTATTGGATTAATTTATTGCTATTACGATTTTACTGAAACCTCACATCGTTTATTGAAAAAGACTTTCCATTTCGGATTTTATATTTTTTGGTTTACGTGGTTTGGGAATTGTATATTTTTTATGACAAAAAAATCTCAAAAAGTAGAAGAAATTCCGCAAGAAACAGAAGTGTATTAAAATAAAAAGCTCATCAAATTTTGATGAGCTTTTGCTTTTGTGACCGAGACAGGATTCAAACCTGTAACCTCTTGAGCCGTAATCAAGTGCGCTATTCAGTTGCGCCACTCGGCCATTCCTGATAAGAAACTATTGTTCTTATTTTGGACTGCAAATATAAAGACTATTTTTGAATCTGCAAATATTTTTTAATAAAATTATCCTCTATCTCTATCGCTTATGAGCATCATCATAAAACTCAAAACAAAAAGTGTATCATTTTCAGTTGATTGATATTGATTTAGTTTAAATTTTCGTCCAAAGAATGAAGGTTCTTTTGATACTTCCATCATTTCTCTTCCTTGTAAATCAGTTAAAACATATTTTGGATTGAAAATATAACCGGAGAAAAATCCTACAACGGGAATTTCACCAACCATTCCGTCCATCATGCGTGTAAAACCACTACGTTCGTTGATTGTAAATAAATGATTATCATTTGCGTCGTAAATATGAAAAGTCGCTTTCCAAAAGGATTTGAAAGTTTTTCGTTTTGCTTTACCAACAACATTTCCGTTCGCATCTGTAATGGTAAAAGTTTGTTGAAAATCGATGATTTTATTCGAACGAAGTTGAAAAAGTTCTTCTTTTTTTGATGAATCACGGTAGATTTTAATCACATCTCGCCACGAAAGAATTTTTTCGCGTACATAAAACACAGGTTGATTATTAGCATCTGTTACAGAAAAATCATTGGAAAAAGTTGTAATATGAAACTTTATATCAAGCGGAAATTTTAGGTTGTTTAAATTCATAAGTATTGAGTAATTTTTATCAAAAATAGATTTTTTTCGGACATAAAAAAAGGTTCAGAATTTCTGAACCTTAAGTTTATAAATAATTTCTTACTTCATCTAAATGTGTAATCGTTGGAACATCATCCATCGAAAAATTATCATCTAATCGATCAAAGAAAATCGCCGACATTCCGAAAGCTTTTGCGCCAACAGCGTCCGCAATCCAATCGTCACCAATGTAAATTGATTCATCTTTTTTAGCACCAGATTTTTCCATTGCCAAAGAAAAAATACGAGGATCAGGTTTCAAGATTTTGATTTCGTCTGCATAAGTTACCGTATCAAAATAACCATTTAATTCTGATGTTTCAATTTTACGTTTCGAAACTTCGATAAATCCATTTGTGATAATGTGTAATTGATATTTTGGTTTCAAATAATCCAACAATTCCATTGCTCCATCCACCACTTCATTGTAATTGGTAATCGTTTCCATGTATTCTTCTTCAAAAATCTTTGCTAGAGCATCATTATCAATCCCAAGATTATCAAAAGCTTCTTTGAAACGACGAGCACGTAATTCTTCTTTTGTAATTTTTTTGTCACGAATCAAAGCCCAAAGACCTTCGTTGCTATCGTGATAAAATGGATGAAATTCCTCGAATGTAAAACCATATCTATTTTCTACATCATACTTTTTGTAAAGCTCATCTAGCGCGAGTTTTGCATTTTTTCTGAAATCCCAAAGTGTGTTATCAAGATCGAAAAAAACGTGTTTTATTGTGTTCATAAATGCAAAGCTAAGGATTTTATGTAGATTTGCTGATGAAGAAAATATCAATTGAAAGCGAAGTTAGAAAAATTTAAAACGAAGAATGCCAAAGGTGTTTTGTCTTTGTTGGCAGGTAACACAATTGCGCAAGTGATTATGTTTATTGGCGGAATTATTTTGGCTCGAATTTATGGTCCAGAAGCGTCGGGAACTTACAATGCTTTTTTAAGTTTTGTGGCCATTCTTTCTATTTTGACAACGTTTCGTTTAGAGAATATTTTCGTGATTTCGAAATCATCAAAAGCGATTCGAAATTTGTTTACAACCCTATTATTAGTGAGTAGTATTGTAACGATTTTATTCTTTTTGGGTTATGCTATTTTAGAAAAAATTTTCACATTCAAAACCTCCTTATTTATTGTTTTCTTAAGTTGTGTTGCAGGATTATTTACAGCTTGGAATAATGTTCAAAATACATTGTTTACGAAGTATAAATTATTCAAAAGTATTTCAACTGGATTTGTGATTAATGCACTGTTTTCGGTCTTTTTCCAGTTCATTTTTTATTGGATAGGCTACAAAGAAACAGGATTGATTTATGGAACAATTTTCGGAACTATTTTGTCTTGTGCATACTATTTTTCAATTACAAAAGGACGATTTTCTTCGATTGATTTTGGGTTGGCTAAACGAACAATTTCTAAGAACAAAGAAATCCTAAAATATACATTACCCTCAGAATCGTTGAATGCAATTGCGAACAATTTGTTACCAATTATGATTGCGATTTATTTTATGAAAGAAGATGTAGCTTTTGTGGGAAATTCAGCTAAAATTTTGGTTGTTCCTTTGACATTACTTTCCAATTCGATGTCGAAAGTTTTCTTTCAGAAATCTGCTGCAATGATTGATCATCGTTCGCATCAATTATATGATTTATCGAAAAAAGTGGTACTGTACAACGTTGGAGCAATTGCTGTTTTTCTTTTGTTGATGAATTGTATCGGAATTTTTATTCTCGAGTGGATGCTTGGACCAGAATGGCGAGGCCTGCATATTATGACGTGGATACTTTCATTTTGGATTTTGTGTCGTTCTGCAATGAATCCTATTCAGCAAATAGTCGTGGTTATCAAGAAAAATCATTACGCACTATACTTCAATATTTATTTGGTTTTCGTCACATTGATTACTTGTGTGATTGGCGGACTAAATAAAAACATACTTTTGACGTTATCTCTATATTCTTTCTTTGCAGGAATGGGCTATTTGGTTCAACTTTACTTTGTAATGAAAGAACTGAAACGTTATAAAAAGTTAGGTGAATAATTCGAGAAAAAATATTTTAGCTTTAGCATCTTGGTATCCGAGTAGAATTTTTTTAGATAATGGAGATTTTATTCAGCGCCATTTACGTTCTATCTCTACTTTAAATAATGTGACGCTTGTTCATGCAGTAAAAGATGAAAATTTAAAATCTAATTTTGAAATAGATGATTCTATCAACCAAAATGTAAGAGAAATAATTGTTTATTTTAAACCATCTTTTTTTCGCCCGTTTAATTTAATCAAACAATTTATAGCTTTTCTGAAAGGAGTTTCTTTGATTAATAATTTTGATATAATTCATCTCAATGTTGTTTATCCGGCAGGTTTAGTTGCTTTATTTTTGAAAAATAAATACAAAAAACCAATAGTTTTAACAGAGCATTGGACAGGATTTTCTCCAGAACGTTTTATTTCATTTCCATTTTACAAGAAGTTTTTAATTAAAAAAATACTTAGAAAGGTAGATGTTTTAACGCCTGTTTCAAATGATTTAGCACAGAAAATACTTAAAATTTATCCTATAACAATTGTAAAAATTATTCCAAATGTTGTGGATGTAGAATTGTTTTCGGTAAAAGAAGATTGTAAAATAAAAAGAATAACTTTTTTACATCTTTCGCATTTAGAAAATGAACATAAAAATATTTTAGGAATGTTGAATGTTGTTAAAAAGTTAGTTGATAATGGCTATAATTTTGAATTTCAGATTGGAGGAAATGGAGATTTAACTTTGATTAATAATTTTGTTGAAGAAAATAATTTGTCTGCTTTTGTAAAATCTTTTGGGCGATTACAACATTTTGAAGTGAATCAAAAGATGAAAAATGTGAATTGTTTTGTACTTTTTAGTAATTATGAAAATCAACCTTGTGTACAAATAGAAGCTTTTGCTTCGGGAATTCCTGTTATCGCAAGTGATGTTGGTGGAATTAAAGAATTTATGCCAAATAATTTTGGATTTATTGTGAATAAAAATGATGAATCAGCACTTTATAAAGCAATGGTTGAGGTGATAGAAGGTTATGAATTTGCAACACCAAAGGAATTAAATAATTATGTTTTGAATAATTTTTCTAAGGAAGAAATTGCTCAACAATTTGATGATGTCTACACGAAAGTTTTAGAATGAAAGATTTAATCAAATTCATACAATCCTTTTTACAAAACAATGGTTTTTACGTTTTTTTATCTTTTGTGGTAGAAAAATTAGTGATGTTGATTAATACCATTTTCATTGTAAAAATGATTCCTCAAGATGAATTTGGTCGTATAACACTTATCGCATCTATCATTGGGTTTGTTACGCCATGGAATGGATTAGGTTCATTACAGGTTTTGATGAAATTTGGTGCTGGTGAAGAAAATGAACAAACACGTAAAGACCTAAGTCGAAAATTATTTAGAAATGGTGTTATTAATCAGCTTATTTTATGTAGTCTTTTTATTGTAATTGCTAATTTTTATGCCATAAAATTTGATCATTTATTGTGGATTATTCTCTTGTTTTCTGTTCGTCTTTTGGGCTTATTTTTCCAATCACATCTTACAATTGATTATCGTATAAATGGTTTTAATAAAAAGTTTGCTTCATTAAATATATTGATTAACTGTTTGGGACTGATTTTTACATTTTTCTTAACCATCAACTTTGGAGCAATTGGTTATATGATTTCGCTGGCGATTACACCTTTTATTAGTTTATTTTTCTATTCTAAAACAATTTTACAACAATCAATAAGTGGTTTAAGTGAAATGAATTGGAAAATGATGTGGAAATATGGAAGAATGGAATCTTTGGCTTATTTCGCTTCAGAGTTATTGTTTTCGATTGATATTGGAATGATTGCGATTTTTATGACAGATAAAGATATTGCTTTGTATAAAGTTGCGATTCTTTTGCCTATGAATTTATTATTTATTCCGACTATATTATTTCAAACCGATTTTCCTCGAATTATTAAAAATAGTCAGAACAAGGATTTTCTGAAATTTTATATAAAAAATTATTATAAGCTATTCATTCCTATAGGAATTAGTATTCTTTTAGGAAGTTATTTTCTTAGAGATTTTATAATCGAGTTATTTTTCAATAAAAGTTATTTAACTGGTGGTACAGTTTTTTTTATTGCAACAATAGCAGTTGTTTTAGCAATGTTGTTTAGAGTATTATACATTAACTTGAATAGTACAATAGGAAGATCAGATTGGAATGTAAGAGTATCAATCCTCTCAATTGTTTGTTTAGTTATTTTTGATGCGCTATTAATTCCTTTTTATGGAATAGAAGGAGCAGCTTTAGGTATGTTAATAACTTTCTTAATTTCTGGATTATACGCATATTATTTGTTTAATAAGTATTTAAAAAATATTTAAAAATGTCATTATCAAAAAAAATATCAAAATTTATAAATGGATTTTTTCAAATTTGTAAGAATCCTTGGTTATTAAATATTATCATTGACCAAAATGAAAATTGGGAAAAGAAAACGCCAAATCATTATAAGAAAGGACTAAATCAAGTTTCTTTAGATCAATTATTTCCAAATTTTGACGGAAAATTAGATACAGTTGCTTTTTTAGATGGCGGTTCTTTGATTACAGATTTATTACTGCTGAAAAATGCGTGTAAAGAATTTGAACAATGTAAATATTTCGAAATTGGAACTTGGAGAGGAGAAAGTATTGTTAATTTGATTGATGTTGCTGATGATTTGAATACGTTAGATTTAGATACAAAGGATTATAAAACGTATAACTTTTCACAAGATTATGAAAATGCACATGGTTTTTTTATAAAAGATAAATCTAAAATAAAACAACATTTAGGAGACTCGACTAAATTTGATTTTTCAGGATTGAATAAAAAATTTGATGTAATTTTTATCGATGGAAATCATCGTTTTGATTTTGTAGTTTCGGATACAAAAAATGTTTTTGAACATCTGATTCATGAAAACTCTATCGTTATTTGGCATGATTATGCATTCTCGCCAGAAAAGATACGTTTTGAAATATTGAATGCAATTATAAAAGGAGTTCCTAAACAATTTCATAAAAATCTATATCATGTAGAAAATACAATGTGTGCTATTTATACACCAAAGAATTATGAAGGAAATATTCTTAAACTTTACGATAATCCAAAGAGAATTTTTTCTATAGATTTAAAAATTAATTAATGAGAAACAACATGCTTCTGTAGTAGTTTCTGAATATAAAATTTATAACGATTCTTTTTTATAAAAATTGCTGGGTTAGAAATACAATTATCCATCGGAAGTCGCTGAATATTTGTTGAAATCTCATCGTTTTTTATTCCTGCCGTACCAAATGTAAAATCGGATTTTATAGTATTAAAAAAGTTTATAGAAACTCCATCATCTGTAAAAGGAAAAGAAAAAACTCGATAATCCAAATTAAACTTTTGTTGGATAAAATCTAAACTTTCATTTGTCTCTATAAGTTGTTGTTCAAAAGAAATATCGCGATAATAAGGATGATTCATTGAATGTGCGCCAATTGTAAAGCCTTGATGAATTAATGCTTTAATTTCATTTTCATTCAAATAAATTTCAACATCATTTAGTTTTATTTCTTGTTTTAAAATTAATGAATTAATTTTTTTAAGATCATGAATAGAATAATTTAAAAGTTCTTTTTTAAGGTTATTGTCTGTAATGTTTTCTAAAATGAAAGCAACTTTATACCGATAAAAAATTTCTTGATTGTCAATAAAATTTGGATTGATAAAAAAAGTTGCATCTAAATTTCGTTCTTTTAATATTGGAGCAATTATAGAGTAACATTGTTTCAAACCATCATCAAAACTAAGATGAAAGTAATTTTCTTGAGGAATAGAACCATTTTTTTCGTATAAATCAATTAATTCAATCATAGAAATATTGACATAATTTTTCTGAAAAAAATCTAATTCACGTTGAAATTGATCAATAGATTTTAATGGATATAATTGATCGATATGAATTAATCTTTTATCTGAAACTGTATGGTAAAAAGGAAATATATTTTTTTTGAATAAATTTAATATCATAAAATAGCAGTCTTAACGTTTGTAAGTAATGAATGCAATTAAAACATTTTATAAAAAAATATTTTCCGAAAAGATAAGAATTAATAATAGAAAAAATTTAAAGAAATTGAATGGATTATTTCTGAAAGGAAATAATTTTTATTGTAATTGTTGCGAACAATCTTTTTCTAAGTTTTTGGATAAATCAAACGGTATAGATAACCGAGAAAATGCTGAATGTCCAAATTGTGGTTCATTAGAAAGGACAAGAGTTTTGTTAGAGTTTATAAAAAATGAAACAGATTTATTGGTTAAACCGAATAAATTATTGCATATTGCTCCAGAAGACGCATTGAAAAATATTTTTAAACAGACCGATAATTTACGTTATATCAATGCTGATATTAACATTAATCTTGCTGATGAAGAAATGGATATTACTTCAATAAATTATCCTGATAAAACATTTGATTATATAATTTGTTGTCATGTTTTAGGGCATATTCCAAACGAAAAAAAGGCAATTGATGAATTGTTTCGCGTTCTAAAAAAAGGAGGAAAAGCTTTGATTCAAACTCCTATTCATCCAATAAATAATACGTTTGAAAATGCTGAATTTAAGACAGAAGAAGAACGATTAAAAAATTATGGCGAAAAAGATTTATTGAGATTGCATGGACAGGACTTTCAAGAAAGATTAAAACGTGAAAATATAATTGTCGAAAAAATAGATTATCGAAATAAAATTGATCATAATTTAGCAAAGAAACTTTCTGTTGGAAATGGCTATCGTGAATTAATTTTTCTTTGTCAAAAAGTCTAAATTAGAATAGTTTGTATAATGATTTTTTATAGCACCAAAACCTTGCATAAATTTAGCTATAGAAGGAATCATAGAACCTTCGAAATCAAGTGTTAATTCTGAATTAGAAAAGTTTTTGATAATGTAATCTATTATGTAAGCTGATCCAAAATTACTTTTTGAATTCTTATTTCTTGCAAAAGCAAAATTATAAACTCGATTTTTAGAAATCATGATTAATTGACAACCAAGTAAGTTCTTTTCATTGTCAAAAATTTCATAAACATTAATGATTTTTTTACTTAATAACTGCTCAAGTTTATCTTTTGAATAGTTAATTAAGTTATTTGAAGTCATATACTCGTAAGAAGAATTTATTTTATGAAAGTTATTTAATTGATTAGTTTTGTTTAAGTTATAATCAAATTTTATTGCTTGTCTAACTTTGTTTCTTCGATTTCTGCTATAATTTGAAAATAAATTTTCATAATCTTGACCCAAATCTAAGATATAATTAACCTTTTTCTGTCCCTTCGGCTCAAACATCTCTGTATTTTCTTCATTAAAAGCATAAGCTCTCACTAAATTTCGATGTAGTTTTTTTTCAAAACGTTTGAAAGTTTCTTTCGAAAAATTTGCTTGATGAAAAACTCCTAATTGTTGACAATAAATTGGTTGTACAATGAATTTAAACCCAAATTTCTTCACAAAAGGTAAAGGCATTATGGCTTCATAGTCATTTAAAACGTAACAATCCCAATTGTTTTCAACTAAAGCATCTAAATAAAAAACTTCTGCATAAATGCGGTAATTCACCGATCTGTTGAGACATTCGGTGTATTTATTAACATCTAATTTTTTTCGAGAAACTCTTTTTATCATTCAAAAATACTTTCGTAAACTTTTCGCCATTCAGCCCAATCTTCGTTCAAGTTTGATTGGTGGAATAATGTTATAAACGTTCCGTTTGTGGCTTTAATTGTTTGTTTCAATCGTTTTATTTCTTCTAGAGCTTGTTGCGGTGTTAATTTTAAATAATTTTTCAATGTAACATCCATTGCAACAAAAGGATATATAGTTAACAATGTTTGTTGATTTGTTGATAAGTCAAACCATTTGAATGGAGTAGAAGTGCCAGCTCTAAAGCCTAATTGATGAGGGAATCCCATGGTATAATCTTCTAAAATTTCATTTATTAACAATTGTTGATAAGTGAGAGGAATGCTCAATTTAATGAAATGTTGACGTGATTTTTTTATAGGTTGATTGATGATTTTTTCTAATCGATTAATTTCAGTTGTTAATTTATTTTGTTCGAAATTAGATTGATAAGAAGGATGAATTCCAATTTTTGCCCAAGTTGAAATGTTATTTATTAAATCTTTTTGAGCATTATTTTTCCAATGATGATTTTTATCGAAAGTAGAATAATCACCCAATAACCAAAAGAAAATTGTTTCGACTTGATGTTTTTCAGCTAAATCTTTCAAATAATCAAATGTATCATAAGGATCTTTTTCTTTCTGATTCAAAACCTTGATTTGCTGTTTTGCTTCCGAAAAATTTCCCTTAATAATTTTCTTAAAAAGTGAACCAAATTTTACTTTAGGTAAATGATGCAAATATTTCCATGCATAATCTACGTCGTGAGTATTAATCTGTTTGAAAACTCTCTGTTTAAAATATATTTTAGGAAATTTAGACTTTATTTTTTGTTGAATTTCAAGACAAATTTCATCTACAATTGGTTTCGAATAATCTAAATCCGAACCTAAATAACGATCATGTTGATCAAATTGTCCTGGTTTAGCAATGTATTCTTCATAACGAGAAAGCCAATAAAAACATTTACCAAATTCATTTAAAATTGAATAATCAATATTTTTTCGAATAGTTGTTTCTAATAAAATATCATCAACTTTATAATTGATTTCATTATCTAAAAATTGATTCGAAAAGTTGATTTTTGGTAAAATTGATTGTGAAAATTCTTCAAAATCTGTAGTCGTTTTGTAGTCAATTCCCAAAAAATCATGAAAAATAAAATCGAAAATATATTCAATTCGACTTGTGATTTTTTCTGTAAATATGATGATTTTTTGACTCAAATAGTTTTCAATAAAGCTTAAAGATATCAAATTAGGCCATCATCCGCAAACGAATAAAAATCTTTTTGAGAAACAATAATGTGATCTAAAACTTGAATATCTAAAAGAGTGGCACCTTCTTTTATTTTTCGAGTAATGTGTATATCAGACTGACTTGGAGTAAGATTTCCAGAAGGATGATTGTGAGAAAGTATCATTCCAGTTGCCATTAACTCTAAGGCACGTTTAAAAATTACTCGAATATCGACAGCGGTTTGATTAATTCCACCTCGTGAAATTTGCTCAGTTTTAATGATTCGATTTCCTTGATTAAGAAACATCACCCAAAATTCTTCGTTTGGTAAATCGCCAATTTGTTGCTGTAAAATGATCGCGGCGTCCTTGCTCGAAGTAATTTTATCACGCTCCAAAACCTCTTGCGAATTTCTTCTTCTTCCAATTTCCATTGCTGTGATTATCGAAATAGCTTTTGCTTCTCCAACTCCTTTGAATTTGCATAAATCTACAATTGAATATTTAGCTAATTCATTCCAATTATTGTTCGCAGAATTTAAGATTCGTTTTGCCAATTCTACAGCCGATTCTTCACGATTTCCGCTTCCCATGATAATCGCTAACAATTCGGCATCAGAAAGCGACGAACGTCCTTTTAAAGCTAGTTTTTCGCGAGGACGATCATCTTCATTCCAGTTTTTTATCGAATTTTTATTCTCTAAGTAATCCGTCATCGTCGTTCGTAATTTTTATATAAGTATAATAAAAACCGTCATGAAACTCTTCACTAATTCCGAGTGTATTTTGCTCAAGATGAAAACTTTTTCCCATCGATGTATTTCCATTGGTGTAAATCATTGGAACAAGCTCTGTTTTATGAATACTTTTCCCTTTTGCTAAATTATAAGTTACTCGATTTGTTTCCTTACCATTGATAATTGTAATCATCTCAGTGGGCGTAAATTCTATAACTGTAACACGGTCTGCAGGTGGTAATTGTTCGCGTCCTACGATTCCAGCTGATAATTTTACCAATTTCCATCTCCCTATAAGTGTTGGCTCTTGAGTTCTTTCGATTTTATCAGTAGAATCATTCGCTTTTTTTTCTGTTGTTGCTTTGGTTGATTTGCAACTTGATAAGGCAATAAATGCAGTAAATATGATATGAGTGATTTTATTTTTCATGGTTAAAATTTAGATTAAATATAATAAAAAAGCTCGAACAAATTTGTTCGAGCCTGATATTTAATAAAATAGATTTTTTATTTATTCACTTTTGCCCATGTATCTTTAAGCGTAACTGTTCTATTGAAAATTAATTTTTCTGTAGAAGAATCACGATCTAAAGCAAAATATCCAATGCGTTGAAATTGGAATTTATCCTCGACTTTAGCTTCTTTCAAAGCAGGCTCAGCAAAACCTTCTTTTACAGTTAAAGAATTTGGATTGACAAATTGTAAAAAGTCAACATCTTTCTCTGCATCAGGAGATTCAACTGTAAATAAACGATCATATTCGCGCACTTCGATTGGAATATTTTCTGTTGCAGAAACCCAATGCAATGTACCTTTTACTTTACGTTTAGAAGCTTCAGTTCCGCTTCCAGACTTCGTTTCAGGATCGTAAGTTGCATAGATTGTTGTGATATTTCCTTCAGCATCTTTTTCTGCTCTTTCAGCTTTAATGAAATATGCACCTTTCAAACGAACTTCGTTTCCTAAAGATAAACGGAAGAATTTTTTAGGCGCTTCTTCCATAAAATCTTCACGTTCGATATAGATTTCACGCGTAAAAGGAACGATACGAGTTCCAGCAGTTTCATCTTCTGGGTTATTCTCAATTTCTAATTCCTCTACTTGCCCTTCAGGATAATTTTCGATGATAACTTTTACTGGATCAATGACAGCAAAAACACGAGGAGCAATTTTATTTAAATGATCACGAACAGAAAATTCTAATAACGAAATATCTAAAACATTATCACGTTTTGCAACACCGGCTGTATTCCAGAAATTCTTGATCGATTCTGGCGTATAACCGCGACGACGCAAACCTGAAATTGTAGGCATACGTGGATCATCCCAACCTATTACAACTCCTTCTTGTACCAATTTCATCAACTTTCGTTTACTTGTAATCATGTACGAAACATTACCACGAGCAAATTCGCGTTGTTTTGGTTTTTGAGGTTGATTTGGCAACTCAACATTATTCACATACCATTCATATAAATCGCGGTGATTTTTGAATTCTAACGAACACAATGAGTGTGAAATTCCTTCGATATAATCAGATTCTCCATGTGTCCAATCGTACATTGGGTACATTTTCCATGTATCTCCAGTACGGTGATGAGGACGTTTCAAAATACGATACATCACAGGGTCACGCATATTCATATTCGGAGAAGTCATATCTATTTTTGCACGCAAAACATGAGAACCTTCTTCAAACTCTCCAGCTTTCATTCTTTCGAATAACTCTAAGTTTTCTTCTACAGAACGATCTCTATAAGGAGAATTAACTCCTGGTTCGAAAGGAGTTTTACGTTGCTCATTAATCAATTCCGATGTTTGATCGTCGATGTAAGCTTTTCCTTCTTTGATTAATTGTACAGCCCAATCGTAAAGCTGCTGGAAATAATCAGAAGCATAACGTTCCTCTGCCCATTCAAAACCTAACCATTTTACATCTTCACGAATAGAATCTACAAACTCTTGTTCTTCTTTCTCAGGGTTTGTATCATCAAAACGTAAATTTACAGGTGCATTGTAACGCTGTCCTAAACCGAAGTTTAAGCAGATTGCTTTTGCATGCCCTATATGCAAATAACCATTTGGTTCTGGAGGGAAACGAAAACGTAAATTTTCTTTTGGCATCCCATTCGCTAAATCATCTTCAATGATTTGCTCAATAAAATTCAATGATTTTTTTTCTTCTTCCATTTCTTAATTACGATTGAGTGTGCAAAGGTACAAAAAATCACTCATTTAGATATGATTTTAAACACTTCTATTTTCAAGAAATATATATGAAATTGAAAGTTTGGTTTTATAAACCAGAAAAGAATAAATTAACGATAATTAAATTTATTTTTCTATTTTTATAACACCATAAATCCACTGAATGTCAAAACTTTATGTTTTTTTCCATTTTTTATAGAGTAAATCTATTTATTTTTAGCTTAATCGTATTTTTATCTCTTATTATAAATGGACCTTATGGAATAAACAATATTGTTTTAATAGCTATTTTATCAGAAATAACATCAAATGTTTATCATCTAAATTATAAAAAAAATGAGTTCTATTTCTATTATAACCCGTAGTGCATTTGTATT